>JAISEH010000165.1 GCA_031264205.1 Candidatus Margulisiibacteriota bacterium | reverse complement strand
ACAAGTTTTTTAAGTCCGTCCAGACCGAATTTGCTCGGTTCGACCGGCACCAACGCTTTGTCCGCGGCCAGCAGCGCGTTCACGCTCAAAAGTCCCAGGTGCGGCGGACAGTCAATGATGACCGTTTGATAGTTTTGGCCAAAGTCCGCCAGCAGATCGCGCAGATAATATTCGCGTCCGGTTACGCTGGCAAGTTTTTGCTCCAGCGCGGTCAGAGCAATATTGGACGGCAACAGATCGAGATTGGTTTTGAGATGCAACAACGCGTTTTGCGGCGGCTCGCCTTTAAGCAGCACATCGCTGATCGTGTGGATTAGTTTTTGTTCATCAACGCCAAGTCCCAGCGAGCTGTGTCCCTGCGGGTCAAAATCGATGATCAAAGTTTTTTGTTTTTGTTGCGCCAGCGCCGCGGCCAGATTGATCGTCGTGGTGGTTTTGCCGCAGCCGCCTTTTTGATTGATGATCGCGATAACAGACATTTACTTCCTGGATCCCCCAAACACAAGCAAATTTTGACAAAGACGAGCGTGAATTTTAGCAGTGAAATGTTTTTTTGGCCAGCGGCGGGATTCAACGGCCGGAAAATCCGCCGTTTAATATTTGTCGAAAGCTTGGAAAAACCGCGCCGGACTTATCTCCAGCCCGTCAATGATCTTTAATAAAGTGTCTATTTTAGGCACGCGCTCGCCGTTCTCGACGCGCAGGATAACAGTATCGTTCAGGCCGGCATCCAGAGCCAGCTGACATATGCTTTTACGTTGTTTTAGCCGAAGCTTGGTGATCCGCGCGGCTATGTTTCTGGCTGTGTAGCTGGAGCCGGATGCTTTATTCTCCGCGTCCATCCTGACAGTTGACATAATATAATATTAAGTTATAATTTATTCATCGTCCTGACACTTGTCAGGACAATAAACAGAGGAGGCGCTTAGATGACCATAGCAACAGGTGAACGAATGTACGCGGACGACATTTTGAATTTACTTTTTTTTCCAAAAGGCATGATCTTAATAGCAGCAATGCAGTTGTTTCCAGTTCTGTAGATAGCGCCGGTTCAGGCACAGCGTTCGACAACCGGCCGAGTTATTACGCGCTGATCTATGTTATCAAGATGACCGCGGCCGGGCAGTAATAATTCAATGTTTGTAGCAGGAGAAATTCCGCTGTCCGCCTATTTTGGCGATAGGCTTTTCGCCGCTGATTTGTTAAAATAATTCCATGTCCGAATACGAGGAGCTTAGGGCGGAGTGTTTGAAATGCACAGCCTGCGGATTGGCGGAGACGCGCAAGCAGGTGGTTTTTGGCGTTGGGCCCGCGCCCTGTGATCTGCTGTTCATCGGCGAAGCGCCGGGCGCTGACGAGGACGAGCAGGGCATTCCTTTTGTCGGGCGCGCCGGACAGCTTCTGACCAAAATGCTGGCTGCGGTCGGTATCAACCGCGACACCGACGCCTACATCGCCAATATTTGCAAATGTCGTCCGCCGGAAAATCGCAATCCCGAAAAAGAAGAAGCCAACGCCTGTATGCACTGGCTGAAAGATCAGATCAGGCTGATACAGCCAAAAATTATCGTGCTGGTCGGCGCGGTGGCCATGAAAAATATGCTGGGCGAGAATATGCCCGGCATCACCAGAGCGCGCGGCAAATGGGTGACCTGCGAAGGCGTGGACGCGATGATCATTTTTCACCCGTCGTATTTACTGCGCAATGCCTCGTCGGAAGTCGGCAGTCCCAAATGGCAGACCTGGCAGGATTTGAAAGCGGTCAAGTCCGCGCTGGAATACAAAAAATTAGAGAAGACTGACCAGTAAACCAAAGAAATGTTTTATACAAAACAAATACGAATTTTCTAATTTTGCCGGATTTGTTTTAAATAGAAAATTCAAGCAGGCAACTTCTTAAAATATTTATTTAGTGCTAAAATTTCCGCAATGAATTTTCAACAAATGATTTTGCAATTGCAAACATACTGGGCGGAAAAAGGCTGTCTGTTGCTGCAGCCTTATGATATCGAAAAAGGCGCCGGCACGATGAATCCCGCAACTTTTTTGCGCGTGCTGGGTCCGGAGCCGTGGCAGGTCGCTTATGTCGAACCTTCGCGCCGCCCGACCGACGGACGTTACGGCGAAAATCCCAACCGCTTGCAGCATTATTTTCAATATCAGGTAGTGCTCAAGCCTTCGCCGCTTGAGGTACAGGATTTATATCTCGACAGCTTGCGTGCGATCGGCATTGCGCCGGAGGAACACGATATTCGTTTTGTCGAGGACAACTGGGAGTCGCCGACTCTGGGCGCGTGGGGCGTGGGCTGGGAAGTCTGGCTGGACGGCATGGAGATCACACAGTTCACCTATTTTCAGCAGTGCGGTGGTCTGGACCTCAAGCCGGTCGCTGTGGAATTAACTTATGGTTTGGAGCGGCTGGCGATGTTCATTCAGGGCAAAGATTCGGTGTATCAGGTGGAATGGGCGAATGGCGTGCTTTACGGTGACGTGTATTTGCAAAATGAGCGCGAGCAATCCAAATATAATTTTGAAGTGTCGGACACCGTGATGCTGTTGAGTATTTTTAATCTGGCGGAAAAAGAAGCCGCGCGCTGTTTGGAAAATAAAATCGTTTTGCCGGCTTACGATCAGGTGCTGAAATGCTCGCATACTTTTAATATGCTGGATGCGCACGGCGCGATTTCGGTAACGGAGCGTACGGGTTACATTGGCCGTATCCGCAATCTGGCCAAAGAGTGCGCGCAAATGTATGTCGCGGAGCGGGAACGTTTAGGTTTTCCGCTGTTAAAAAAATAAAAGATGATTTATGCGAAGCAAATATTTTGCATAAAAATAT
>JAISEH010000164.1 GCA_031264205.1 Candidatus Margulisiibacteriota bacterium | reverse complement strand
TTACAAAATCACTTTCCCGCTTTCATCAAAAGACTTTGTCCCTTCCAGCTTGTCATACTCCTCCCAGTATCTCCGGCTCCATTTACTCTGTAACTTGTGCACCTCGCAGATGTTCGTCTGCCGGTAAAACTCCCCCTTTTCCGCGAATGCTCCTCCTATACACCATGCACAGGCGCTCTCTACATTACACTCCAGACATTTTTGCGGCGAGATTTTCTTTCTCGTTTGTTGGCGGACTATCTCGAATCTTTCCTTGTGATTTAGCCCGTTCCAGACATCACCTACATAAAAGTCCAGTTTCCGGCTATGCATCGTGTTCGGGCTGAATCTAAAACACGGGTATATTTTGCCGTTTATAGATAGGCACGGCATGGAGCCTGACCCACACCACCCCTTGTTTGGGTCTTTCATTGCTTCCCCGATGCCAAATCCCTTATCGAACATACTTACATGCAGATCATGTCTGTGCTCGAGTATATATGTTATGGACTTCTCCATTTCTGTATCTAGCAGGTTAAGATCGTCCTGCGTCAGGCGCATATCCTCAAAGATAAAGTTTATATTTATATGCTTTAATCTCATTTCTTCATGCAGGAACTTTATGGACTTATAGAGATACGGTATTGTGTCTTTGTTACATGTAGCTTTAGTCGCTACACTATCCACCCCGTGCCACTCCATATACCAATCCCACCATTTCTGTATATCCTTCATAGTTCCTGAGCCGTCTTTGTGTATGCGATTTTTGTCGTGTATCTCCGGACAGCCGTCTACTGATACACCTATACTGAGATTATCCTTATACTTCAGCATAAAGTCCCTTACTTTCGGGTCTTCAAATAACGTCCCGTTACTGGAGATGCTCGCTCTCCACCGGTATGCCCATTTATGTTTCATTGATATGGCTTTGTACTGATAATACGTGAGTATTTTGTCTAAAAGCTCCGGCACCATAAGCGCATCCCCGCCGATAAAATCTATAATAAGCCCCTGCTTCAATATCCACTCGCTATCCGTGCCTTTGGCATTTATCGGGTCTTCATCTTCTAATATTATGTCTACAAACCTCTGTGCGTACTCAAATGGCAGATCCCCTGGCTTCTTATCCACTTCATAACAATACTTACATCTCAGGTTGCAGTCTTCCGTAACTTGGAATGTGATGTCTAGTCCAGTATAGTCCCTATTTCTGGGTATCATTTAGTGTCTTTTTCCAGAAGTAATTTCCCAGAGATAATATCTATGTGCCAGTTTTTTCCTTGCAGATTATATTGAGTGGCTATTTCCTTGCCTGTACAGTATTTAAGATATTGTGCGTCGGCACAGGCAAATATCGCTTCTTGAAAAACTCTTTCCGCCGCGTCTCTCGATATTTTTCCGGGAAGCACATCTGGACGCATTGCCTGCCGGGCACAGGCGATTTCATTTTCAAGTAATTCTAAATATTTAATATCTTCTTCATCTATAACCGTAATAACCTCCGCGGCTAATTTATTATTCTCCACACAATCGCTAGCAGGATTTACCATAATCAGTTTCCTCGGTATTTATTACTAGCCGCCAGGCCATACCGGCTAGTGGCAGAGCAAGATGTATCGCAACCATCGGTACAGGTGACATAACAATTCCCATTACAGCCAGAATCACAATTTATATTACACGCAGCCAAACAAGTTTGTGAGCAACCTGTTGCACAATTGCCGCCACATTCTTTGGCACAGTTTGTACTACAACCGCCGTCGCAAAGGTTACCGCAACCAACGCTGCAACTTGCACTACAACCACCATCGCAAGCACTACCGCAACCAATGTTGCAATTTGAGCCACAACCACCATTACAAGCCGAACCGCAATTTGCCCCGCAAGATCCAGTGCAGCCGCCATTACATGCCCCTAAACAACTACCACCGCACCCATTTCGGCATGAACCTTTACACCCATTACAATGATCTCTGCAACTACTTCCTGGACTACATGTATGGTCGCTATTACCTTTGAATCTATCATCAGACCTTGCCTCACCTGTACAGCCATTGCTGCAAGCATTATTAGAACATACCAACCCGCAACCTCTACGACATGCACTACTGCAACCACCAGCACAACCCGAACCACAACCTATACTACAGGCCTTACTACAACCACCAGCACAACCCGAGCCACAACCAACCTGGCAAGCAAGCGAACAACCACCGTCACAAATGTTGCCACAGCTTGTTTTACAAACATCAACCGCACACCCAGTGCCACAACTTCTCCCGCAAGTAGATGTGCACCCGCCAAAACACCGCGCATTATTCAGCGCGTCATCAATCACCTGCCGCACTTCCTCTAAATGCTGTGCTTTGAGTTTAGTGGACAGAGCCGTTATATTTTTTTCGCTCCAGTTAAAAACACCGCTGCCGTTATAGTTGACCAGACCCTGTGTAGCCGTCCGTAAATCCTCAAGCTGTTTTGCCTCTATCTTGGATTTGTTAGCTATAACTGTATCCGGCGCTTGCCCTACACCCGCGCTTTTTACAGCTTCTATATACGGTCTTAACTCTTCTTCTGTTGGCGTCAGCGGTAAAAGCGACAAACCTTGCACGCCGCGAGTCCGATTCTCAGTCATTGCCGTACTCATGTATGTAGTTTTATACGCTAAAACGTCAGGGTGTTGGTTAATGACATCGCGTTTAGCTATTTCGGTCTTGAGATTTTCTACTGTTTGATTGTAATCCGCCGCGTAGGCTTCTTTGCCGGATAAATAATTTTGTGTTTTCTTCTCCGCCGTGTCAGCAAGCCCTACATTTGTTGTTGGTGCTTCGCCTGCTGCTATCTGCCCGTCCGGCAAGTTGTATTTGTAACGCGCCATAAACATACCCCCTTTTAGTTTACATTTAGTTTCTAACTAACAGACAATATATTATATATCGAATATTCTATTTGTCAAATATTGAAATTTCAAATATAAAAAAACATTCAAGACAAGATATATTAAAAAATCAAGGGGCGCGCATGAATGACATCGCACAGCTAAAAAAGCATATTGGCCAGCGGCTGAAAGATCTAAGAACCAACAAAGGCTTGACGCTGGAAGACATTTGTTTTGATTTGGGTATTTCTTTTTCCAGTTATTTTTATATTGAAAAAGGCACGCGCAATACGCTCCGTCTGGAAATGCTTTGCAAACTCGCGGATTTTTACAGCGTGCCGGTTAATTATTTTTTTCAGGATTATTCGCCGCAGCGCTCGCCGCAAAAAAACACTCTGGAGAAAAGACTATTGCTCGGTTTTCGCAAGCTGGACACTGAGAAAAAGAATCTGGCTATCCGTGTCTTAAAAGTTTTTGGCCTAAAAAACTAAGCGCTCCGGCGCGCTAATCCTAACTTTCCACCACGTACGTAGTAGCGCGTCAATGCTTAGCGCAGTTTACCAGCGGCAGCTCTAAACAATCGCGCCGGTCAAACATTCTTTGACGCACTCGCCGCAGTTGGTGCATTTTTCGGGGTCGATGACGGCCAGATTGTCCTTGATCTCAATCGCCTGAAACGGGCATTTTTTGACACAGCGGCCGCAGCTGATGCAGGACGCGGCGCAGGCAGATTTGGCATTTTTGGGCGTATCGTGATTACTGCAAACCACCCGCTTCATCTCGCGCTGGAGCACGCGCTGAATAATTTTTTTGGGGCAGACTTTCAGGCAAACGCCGCAGTCCAAACATTTGTCCGGGTCGATGCGCGGCACGCCGTATTCGCTGAACGTGATGGCGCCGAACATACAGGCTTTCTGGCAATCGCCAAAACCCAGACAAGCGCGCGCGCATTTTTTGTAGCCGCCCTGCAAAATCGCCGCGGACTGACAGGATGAGATGCCGGAATACGCATAGGCATCCAGCGCGCGCGCGCCACCCTGACAAAAAACGAATGCCGTTTTTTTGCCGTCCGGCGCGGCGGCTTCTTTATCTAGCAGCGCGGCAATTTTTCGCAAAGTTTCCGCACCGCCCGGCGCGCAAAGGTCGATAGCCGCGCGGTCCGCCGCCAGCGCTTCGGCGTAACCGGCACAGCCCGACTGCCCGCAGGCTCCGCAATTATAGCCCGGCAAAATTTCCTGGATCTGCTGAATCAGCGGATTTTCCGCGACGGACAGCCAGACCGCGGCCGTGGCCAAAAGCAGGCCTAAAACTCCGCCCAAAATTATCAGCGCCATCAAACTGGCTGCCATAAAAAACTCCTAGCTGACCTGCAAACCGGAAAAACCCAAAAAAGCAATGGACATTAAAGCCGCGGTAATAAAAGTGATCGGCACACCTTGAAAACGTTTCGGCACGGGCGATTTTTCCAGACGCTCGCGTATACCGGCCATAGCCAGCAACACCAGCGCAAAACCTAAGCCCGCGCAGACGCCGTGCACCACCGACTGCAATAAATCATAATTTTTATTGATATTCAAAATCGCCGCGCCAAGCACAATGCAATTCGTCGTGATCAGCGGCAGATACACGCCGAGAGCTTTTTGCAACGGAGGCGAAAATTTGCGCAGGCCCATTTCCAGCAACTGCACCAGAGCAGCGATGAGCAAAATAAAAAAGACCGTTTGCAGATACGTGATTTGCAGCGGGACTAAAACGTAATAGTAAATCAGCCACGTGACCAGCGACGACAGAGCCAGCACAAAAGTCACCGCCGCGCCCATACCGGCTGTGGACTCCAGCTGGCGCGACACGCCGATAAACGGGCAAATGCCCAAAAACTGGGTCAGCACAAAATTATTGACCACCAGCGCGGAAACTAAAATAGCGAATAGAGACATTTAGAAAATTTTAGGAGCAAACTGCCGCAAAAGTCAAACTTCAGGTTTGAAAAATCGGGCTGACTAATACTTTCTAATAAAGCGTCCGATGATTTCCGGCAGTTTGGCAATAATGTCTTCCCGAATAACCGGCGGTATGGATGGCGCACCGCGTCTT
>JAISEH010000107.1 GCA_031264205.1 Candidatus Margulisiibacteriota bacterium | reverse complement strand
AAAAAAAAATAAGCAAAAAAAATATGTCTTGCATGACGGCCCGCCGTATCCCAACGGGGATATTCATCTGGGGCACGCGCTGAATAAAACGCTCAAAGATATTGTCAACCGCTACATGGCCATGACCGGCTATGCGGCACCGTATATTCCAGGCTGGGACTGCCACGGCCTGCCGATCGAAACGCAATTGTTAAAAGATTTGAAAAAAGCCCAAAAGCCGATCCCCGCCAAAGCGGAATTCCGCCAGGGCTGTCAGGAGTACGCGCTGGGCTATGTGGAAAAGCAACGCGAGCAGTTTCAGCGGCTGGGCGTGCTGGCCGACTGGGAAAATCCTTATCTGACTTTGCAGCCGGAATACGAGGCCGAGGTAATCCGCGCTTTTAAAGAGCTGGCCGTCAACGGCTACGTCTACAAAGGCAACAAACCGATACACTGGTGCATGGAGTGTCAGACCGCGCTGGCCGAGGCGGAGATCGAATACGCCGAGCACAAATCGCCTTCCATTTACATGAAATTTCAGCTGCTTCAAACCGCCAATGAAAAATTAAAAAATGCTAGCTTGATAGTCTGGACAACTACGCCGTGGACAATGCCGGCCAATGTCGCCGTGGCGGTCAATCCAGAAATGAATTACGTGGTTTGCGCGGCAGCTTCGACAGGCTCAGCCGCCGTAAATTACGTCGTGGGCGAACCGCTGGCCGCCAGAGTTTTTCAGGAACTGGGACTGGAATACAAAGTCATCGCCACGCTGACCGGCCAGGAGCTGGCCGGCTCCATCAGTAAACATCCGTATCTCGACCGCGAGGCGCCGGTGGTCTGCGCGGAATACGTCACAGCGGAGGACGGCACTGGCTGCGTGCATATCGCGCCCGGGCACGGACAGGAAGACCATGCTATTGGTTTGAAATACGGCTTGCCGGTCTTGATGCCGGTCGATGAAAAAGGCGTTTTGACCCAAGAGGCCGGACAATTTGCCGGATTGAAAGTAACCGACGCCAACGCCAAAATCATCGAGCATATGCGCGAACTCGGCGCCTTGCTCAAGGTGAAAAATATCAAGCACTCCTATCCGCACTGCTGGCGTTGCAAAAATCCGGTTATTTTCCGCGCCACGCCGCAGTGGTTCGTGGCTATGGACAAAATCGGCAAACACGGCGCGATACGCGCTAAAGCTCTCGCCGCGATCAAAAATCAAACAAAATGGCTGCCGGATTGGGGACAAAACCGCATTTACACTATGATCGAAAAAAGGCCGGACTGGTGCATTTCCCGTCAGCGTTCGTGGGGCATACCGCTGCCGATTTTTTACTGCGCGGATTGCGGCGAGGCACAATTTGCGCCGGAATTTTTCGACGCGGTGATTCAACAGGTGCAAAAAGAAGGCTCAAATATTTGGTTTACCAAAAGCGCGGAAGAAATTTTACCGGCCGGACTGCGCTGTCAATGCGGCGGCCAAAAATTCCGCCAAGAGACAGATATTCTCGACGTCTGGTTTGAATCCGGCGCATCGCAAGCGGCGGTTTTGCGCCAGCGGCCGGAGTTGTACTGGCCGGCGGATCTGTATCTCGAAGGCTCGGATCAACACCGCGGCTGGTTCCATTCTTCGCTGTTGCTCTCGATCGGCTGCACCGGCGAGCCGCCATACAAAACTGTGCTGACCCACGGATTTACTGTCGATGACAAAGGCCGCAAACTTTCCAAATCGCTGGGCAATACTGTCGACATACAAAAAACCATCAATACTTTTGGCGCGGATGTTGTGCGTTTTTGGACGGCGTCCGTGGATTTCAAAAATGATCTGGCCGTCTCGGACTCGATCTTGAAACAGGTGCAGGAATATTACAGCAAGATCCGCAACACCTGGCGGTTCATGTTGTCCAATCTGTACGATTACCGCGCGGCGGACGGAGCCGAGTTGCTGCCGGTCGACAAATGGATAGTTTCGCGCCTGCAGGGTCTGGTCGGCGAGATCAACAACGCTTATCAGAATTTTGATTTTCACCGGATCTGCCACCGCGCGCATGAATTTTGCGCCAACGATTTGTCGGCCGTGTATCTCGATCTGCAAAAAGATAATCTCTACTGCAACGCGCCGGACGCGCCGGAACGCCGGAGCTGTCAGGAAGCGCTGAAAACAATTTTGCTCACGCTGGTCAAATTATTAACGCCGATCTTAGCTTTCACCTGCGAAGACATTTACAAACATATCAAACAAATCGCGCCGGAAGAAAAAGCGGAATTTGCCGTCCTGACCGATCTGCCGCAAGTTCGGCCGGAGCTGATCGACAAAGCTCTGGAAGAAAAATACGCGCGCGTTTTAAAAATCCGGGACGAAGTATACAAAGCCCTCGAAACCCAGCGCGCGGAAAAAGTTTTAACGTCCTCAACCGAAGCAGCGGTAACCCTCTACGCGCCGGCAGAGCTGGTCAAAGATATTACGGCTGCGGAGCTGGAAAATTTTCTGATCGTCTCTCGGGTAACCATGCAAACCGGCGCTTTAAAAGCGGAAGTTCGCAAAGCCGCCGGCGAAAAATGCGTGCGCTGCTGGCGGTTTTTTGAAAATCTGAACACTGATAAGATTTGTCCGCGCTGCGCCGCGGCGGTTAACGCCACCAGGTAATTACAAGCCGCGCAAAATATAGTAACATTATTTCATGCTAGAAAAACGAATTTTGGCCGTGGCGCTGCTTGTAAGCTGTGCGCTGTTTTTGAGCGGCTGCCGGGTCCTGACCTCTATCCGCAGCGCCCTGCGTTTCGGCGAAGTGACAGAATTCAATTACGGCGTGTCCGCGCTGCAATATTTGCCGGACATAGATCAGCGTGCCAAAGTCTGGCGACGCGACGCTTATCTTTTTGCCATCTCCGAAGCGGAGATCGACGCCAGCGGCAACAGCAATAAATGGGCGTATCTTTTTTATTCGCCTGGCTCCGGCAAATCGGTTATTTACACTTACGACTCCG
>JAISEH010000089.1 GCA_031264205.1 Candidatus Margulisiibacteriota bacterium | reverse complement strand
AGTACGGATTTTTTTTGCTCGCGGCTGACAATGTACATACTTTGCTCGACGGTCTGCGCGACTGTGCCGGCCGGCGCGACCTCGATAGTTTCCGGAGACTGCATGTATTTACGTGTGATCTGCCGGATCTCCGCTGGCATTGTGGCGGAAAAAAGCATCGTTTGTCTGGCGGCCGGCACCGCTTCCAAAATCTTTTCAATTTGCGGCTTAAAACCCATGTCCAGCATACGATCCGCTTCGTCGAGAACTAAAAATTTCACATTGTGCAGGCGTATCGTGCCTTGCTGCAAATGGTCGATCAAGCGGCCGGGCGTGGCAATGACCACGCGCGGTTGTTTGCGCAGATTTTGGATTTGCAGATTCATAGACGCGCCGCCGATCAGCAGACAGGTCTGCATACGAAAAGGACGGCAGATTATTTGCAGCGTGTCCGCCACTTGCTGTGCCAGCTCGCGCGTCGGCACGAGCGCCAGCGCGTTGCCATCGGAGCCGGGCAGAGTACTCGCTATCGGCAGGCCAAAAGCCAGCGTTTTGCCCGTGCCGGTTTGCGCGATACCAAGAATGTCTTTGCCTTGCAGGGCAGGCGGTATGGCGCGCGCCTGTATCGGCGTCGGGATCAGCCAGTTGTTTTCCTTTAATGTTTTTAACAAGAGAGGATTTAAACTTAAGTCACTAAATGCTGTTATTTCACTACCCACAATTGGCTTTAGTATAAGGGCTGGCGCGGTTTTTGTACAGTTCTTAACTGTAAAGATCAAGCTACTTTTTCGATAAAAATCACCGTGCAGTACGCTGGTTTATTGTCGGCTATTTCCGAGCCAGTATTGCCTATAGAACCTTCCGGTGTCATGGCAAAATTGATATCGTGCGTGGCATAGCGAGCTACGGATCCTTTTGCCACACTGGTGTTTGGTACTAGGTTAGAACTGCCAAACACCCCGCTTGCTTGCTCTATTGGAATGGCGGCAAAACCTACCATATGATTTAAACTTCCTGTAGCTTGGTTACCAGTAAAAGTATGGCTATGCTTCGGTATCTGTGTTGTGTCTGTGCCACCGGTTTGACCGGAAACAGTGGCACCGCGGATAAATTTATTTATTAGATTAAGTGTAGTGTAGCCATTCACAGTACTTCCGTCGCAAATATGCCATATCTTTTTAAACTCTACGCTGGCGCTACTCCACGCCGCGGAACTATACATCAGCACCGCGCCTTTCGGAAAAAATGTGAGATTATTGATGTCGCTGGCTAGCAGCCGTTCACCTGTTGCTATAGTCATAAAGTCCTCCCCATAAATATATTTAAATACTTTACCACTCTCCTACGGGTGACTAGTTACATGCGTGAAACTTACCCGGCCTGAATTATTAGTAAAATCAAGGCTATTACATGCATGAAATCGGAGTTTTTAATACTAAGTCAGAGGATTAAAGAAATATGCCAACAGCGCAGTCTGACCCGTGAAAAATTAGCTTTTGAAAATGATCTGTCCAAGCCCACGATCACGCGCCTCGAGCGCAATGAGTTTGACCCCAAACTTTCCACTTTGCTGAAAATAGCTCAAGGACTGGATATAAAAATTTCTGAACTGCTGTCCTGTCTAGATTAACTAGAATTCTCTTTTTATAATTCTAGTATTTTCGCTTGGCCGTGCTGATAAACAGCATAACTCGGTTTGCCCTTGCGTGGCCGGGAGGGAGAGCCGGGGTTAATATAAAGTTTCTGGCCGTACGCTTCGATCGCGGCGATATGCGAATGGCCGGTGATAATAATGTCGTGATCTCCGGCGGGCACAGCGCTGTCGCCATGATACAACAGGATTTTTTTATTTTCATAAACAAAAGACAGCGTGTATTTTTGCATAGGGAAAAATTCCGGCCGGTCGCAGTTGCCGTAGACAAAATATTTTTGATTCGGGAGATCTTGAATTTCTTGCCGGATAAGTTCCGGCTGATAATCGGGATTGTTGGGCTGGGGATAACGATTGCCGAAAAGATCGCCGGCAATGACCAAAATATCTTCCGGCTGCAGTTTGCTTAGCAGTTTTTGCCAGACCGCATAAAATCCGTGAATATCGGCGGTGATAAATAGCCTGCACATGGTTTTATTTTACATCTTTTTTGTTTTCTCTTATAATAAGCGGATTATTTAAGCGAATGAGGTTGCGTTTATGGGATTGACCATCACCGAAAAAATCCTGGCGCGCGCCGCTGGTAAAAAAACAGTAAAACCCGGCGAAGTTGTTTTTGCCAAAGTCGATATCGCGCTGGCGCACGACGTTACTTCTGATCTGGCCATCGATATTGTGGAAAAAGATTTTGGCGGCCGGATCTGGGATCCGGACAAAATCATTGTCCTGCCCGATCACGGCGTGCCAAATAAAGATATTCAAACCGCCATGCTGGTCAGAAAACTGCTGGATTTTGCCGCCGCGAAAAAGATCAAAAATGTTTACGGCGTGGAGACTGGCGATTACGGCGTCTGTCACACTATGTTGCCGTACCGCGGTTTTGTGCGGCCGGGGCAGGTGATCGTGGGCGCGGATTCGCATACTTGCCAGCACGGCAGTCTGGGCGCGTTTTCCGCCGGTATCGGCTCGACCGAGCTGGGCAATGTTTTCGCCACAGGCAAGCTCTGGTTTCGCGTGCCGGAAACTATCAAGATAGAAGTCAACGGCCGCTTGCCGGACGGCGTTATGGCCAAAGATTTGGTTTTGCGCGTCATCGGCGATCTGGGTGTGGACGGCGCGCTGTATATGGCGCTGGAATGGACCGGCTCGACTATCGAGAGTTTGTCTATCGACGAGCGTATGACTTTGACCAATATGGCGATCGAATGCGGCGCCAAATCTGGCATTATTGCGCCGGACCAAAAAACTCTCGATTTTGTTCGATCCCGTACCAAAGAA
>JAISEH010000079.1 GCA_031264205.1 Candidatus Margulisiibacteriota bacterium | reverse complement strand
TGCCGGAGTATTGCGCGCGGTTTTGCGGCAAGACCCGGATATTATTTTTATCGGGGAGATACGCGACGAAACAACGGCGCAAATCGCCGTGCGCGCG
This sequence comes from Candidatus Margulisiibacteriota bacterium, assembly GCA_031264205.1. Classification (GTDB taxonomy): domain Bacteria; phylum Margulisbacteria; class Termititenacia; order Termititenacales; family Termititenacaceae; genus Termititenax. Next base: position 3,641 of record JAISEH010000079.1, on the reverse strand, counting down.
GCGCTGACCGGTCATTTGGTTTTTGCCACGCTGCATACGCGCAACACGCTGGAAACTTTTACGCGGCTGCTCGATCTGGGCATCGCCAAATATTTGCTGGAGGCGGTGCTGATTTGTATTCTTTCCCAGCGGCTTTACCGCAAACTCTGTCCGTCAGCGCTGGACGGTTTCAAAGGCCGTTCCGGTTTGTTTGAGTACCGTTCTTTCTCGGACAAGCTCACGTATTCTTTCGCCGAAGCTCGTGAAGAAATACTAAAAAATGGCTTAAGTACGGCAAAAGAATTGTTATTTGATTGATGTTGATAACTTGTTAAAAACATCTAGAATATTTCGGGCTATAAAAATTTTATTCCCCGATTATCAGAAAATTTAAACGCTATATGTGCAGATTTTGTGGAACACAAGACCATACATATAGCGTTTTTTACTGGTTTTTGCGTAAAATCGTGCAGACCCCTGTAAAATCAGGCGTTTCAGCGGTCAACAGACAAAATCGCTCTGTGGATAAGTCGTGGACAAACTAGTTCTCGCTAATGATTTGCGCGGAATTTGTTGTCTCTATCGGATAAATTTCATACTGTCCGGAAAGTGTGGCTACCGCCGCAGCGCGGGTATTTTTGTCGCTGTAAAAAGCAAAAAGCGCCGCGCCGGAACCTGACATATTGCAGGCAATAGGATTGGTTGCTTTTAGTAATTGCCTGTAGGCCGGCAATTCGGGCTGCAGCGCGCTCGCCGCAGACCAGAGCGCATTGTGCGTTGGCAGACTTTCCGATGAAATCTTGCCCTCTATATATACGTCGTCAGCAAAAATTTTAGACCCGGCAGGATGATAAGCTTTGTATACCTCGGCGGTGGAAAGCGCGAACGGCGGCTGCAAAATCAGGCCGTAAAGCCGCGGCAATTCGGGGATTTTTTGCAGAGTTTCGCCGCGGCCGACGGCGAGATACGCGCCGCCGCGTAAACAATAGGCGATGTCCGAACCCAGTTGATTGGCGATTTTATCCAGCTCGGTCAGCGGCAAATTGATCTCTAAAAATTTGTTCAGGCCGAGCAATGCGCCGGCGCAATCCGTCGAGCCTCCGGCCAGACCGGCCGCCAGTGGAATTTTTTTGGTCAAAGTAATTTTGACGCCCTGCGCCGGCGCGTATTTTTGCAAAAAAATTTCAGCCGCGCGATAAACCAAATTTTGCTCAGGCCGCGCCGTGATACCGGACGGCGCGTCTATTTCCAAGCGCTCCGCCCGCGCGAACTCCAGCGTGTCATACAGAGACACCGATTGCAAGATCGTCCGCAGTTCGTGATAACCGTCCTGCCGCCGGCCAAGCACATTTAAGATCAGATTTATTTTGGCGGCGCTTTTGATCCGCAGAGTCATTATTTGAGATTGACCGGATATTTTTTCTTGGCGGTCTCAACCAACTGATCGTATTTTGTAGTTTGCTTTTGCTGCAACAAAGCCTCGCGTATATCCTGTTTGATCTCGTCCAGCGGACGCTGGGCTTCGGCGCGGCGGTCAGTCGCTTGTATGATGTGCCAGCCAAATTGTGTTTTCACCGCGGATTTTGTGGTCTCGCCTTTTTTCAAAGCAAACGCGGCCCGTTCAAATGGCTCAACCATCTGGCCTTTGGTGAAAAAACCCAGGTCGCCGCCCTGCGCCGCGCTGCCCGGGTCTGTGGAAAATTCTCTGGCTACAGCGGCAAAATCACGGCCTTTGCTCAGTTCGGCCTGCGCGGTTTTTAATTCTTCTTCCGTGTCCACCAAAATATGACTGGCACGCACCGCTTCCGGCTGGACAAATTTTGCTTTGTTGTCATTGTAGTATTTGGAAATTTCCGCGTCGTTTACCGCGATATCGCTCAGGTTACTTTTGATGTACCAATCCGTCATAATATCTTCTTTGATGCTCTCCAGAGTTTTCAACACCTCGGGGTCTTTTTCATAACCCTGCGCTTTGGCTTCGATCGCCAGCAGCTTGTTATTGATCAGCCGGTTGAGTATTTCGCGCTGGCCTTCCGCGGTGGAATAAAATTGCGTGTACTGCGCCGGCAGCGAGTCCACATAAGCCTTGACATCGGCATCAGTAATATTGTGCGCCGCGCCGATCGTCGCCAAAATTTTATCCGCGGCAAATAAACCGCTCAATAAAAAAATCCCCAGCAAAAATTTTTTCATGAAATCCCCCTGGATAAGAATTAAACTGTCCGCATTATACACCCGTCCGGCCGGAGCACAAATTGTTTTTTACTGTTCCTTTTCCGGCTCCGGCAAATGCGAAATTTGCGCGTTCTCCGCGGCGCCGGCCGCAGGCGCCAGCTGGTTGTCGGACAGCGGCGGCAGATTTTCCCGCTGGTCCTGTACATATTTAAATTTGGCCAGCATTTTCGCGGTGTCCAAACGCGAAAGCTCGGCCTGCGGTTGAAAATAATTCTCGGCTGCGGCCGTAAAAAATTCTCTCGTCTGCGCGATCTCTTGATAAGCCCAGTGCGTGCGCGGCACATCAACAAAAGCCTGCGCGCTTAAAAGGACGCCACCCAAATTTTCGCCGACCGCCGCGTTGTATCTGGCAAAAATACAGGCCGCTTCCGCTTTGCGCACCGGCTGATCCAGACGCGCTGTGCCGTCCGGAAAACCCCGCAGCAAACCATAACGCGCCGCTTTATCAACCAGCGTTAATTGTTCGGCGCTCAAGTCAGAAAATTGCGGGATGGATTTTTCCGGCAGAGACAATCCTTGTTCTTCCAACATGCGCACAACCATTTTGAACATTTCTTTTCTGGTCAACGGCAGTTCCGGATTAAAAACCGTGCCATTGGTTTGCTCGGTTTCCGTCGCTGCAATTATTCTTTCCAGGATTTCTGCTTCAGTTTTTTCCTCATAGTCCCCGGCGTATTCTATTTCTTTTTCCATATCGGCAGCGTCTGCTATCACGGCCGTCGGTAGTTGTATCGGCCGCATCGCGATCTGTGGAGCCTCGCCTGTTTCCTCATCCAGATAATGCCCGCCGGCCTCATCCAAAACCACCACCGGCAGTTGTATCGGCCGCACAAAAGGATTATCGCCGCCGCCTTCTAAAACAAACGAAGCGTTGCTGATCGCAAAATCACCGCCGGACATTTGCGGCGCAATAGCCAGAAGGTCTCCCTCAACAACATCATCATCAAAAAATTCGGCGTCTTCGATTTCTTCCGCCTCGTCTATATCAGCGGCTTCAGCAAAATAAAATTCTTCCTCTTCGACTGGCTCAGCCTCTTCGTCAACGTAATATTCTTCTTCGTATTCTTCCCCGTATTCGTATCCTTCCTCGTATTCCTCTTCTCCCAGCTCGGCCAGCATCTCCGCTTCGTCTTCATATATGTACGTCAGCACTGTCGCCCAGCCTCCGCTGTGTCCGGCTTTGTCCACAGCGCGCACCCGCAAATAATACTCGCCAAAATCCTGCACCGGCGGCGGGTCAAAAGACTGCGCGGCGTCATCTTGAAAATTATTATTTTGAAAAAAATCGGACACCCCGGCTTCGTCAGCGCCCCAATAAACATAGTAGCCCGTTATTTCTTGACCGGCGTTAACCTCCGGCTGATGCCAGGTAAAAGCAGCGCAATCATTATCTCTGGAACGTATTTCCGCCAGAGTTGGAGAAAGTC
>JAISEH010000158.1 GCA_031264205.1 Candidatus Margulisiibacteriota bacterium | reverse complement strand
AGCGGATTTTTGAGTGGCGGTGTCTTGGTCAGCGCGGTCTCGTCAGCCACGACGCTCTTTTTAATATTTTTCTTAATTGTTTCCGGCGTGATGTTGTGTTTTTGATTGTGGGCTATTTGTATAGCGCGGCGCCGGTTCGTTTCTTTAACGGCCTTGTCGAGACTTTCCGTCAAAATGTCGGCGTACAAAATCACGCGGCCGTTGACATTGCGCGCCGCGCGTCCGATAGTCTGGATCAGCGAACGCTCCGAACGCAAAAAACCTTCTTTGTCCGCGTCCAGTATAGCGATGAGCGAAACTTCCGGCAGATCCAGACCTTCGCGCAGCAAATTGACGCCGACCAAAATATCGTATTTGCCCGCACGCAGATCGTTGAGTATTCTCACTCTTTCGAGAGTCTCTATGTCCGAGTGCAGATAACAAACTTTGAAGCCCTTGCCCAGCAAAAATTGGCTCAATTCCTCGGACATGCGCTTAGTCAGCGCGGTCACCAAAACTCTTTCCTGCCGCGCGATGACTTTTTCCGCCTCTTTTTGCAGATCCGGCACCTGTCCCTCGAGCGGTTTGATCTCCACCTGCGGATCGACTAGTCCGGTTGGCCGGATGATCTGCTCGACGACATTTTCTCGTCCGGCCTGCTCCAATTCATAGACAGCGGGCGTGGCGGACACGTAAATAACGTCTTTGATTTTTGTGTTAAATTCACGAAAAGTTAGCGGCCGGTTGTCTCTGGCTGACGGCAGGCGAAAACCGTACTCCACCAGACGATCTTTGCGCGCTTTGTCCCCCGCCGCCATGCCGCCGATCTGCGAAACTGTGACATGCGACTCGTCCACGACCAGCAGGAAGTCTTTGGGGAAATAATCCAGCAAAGTGCCGGGCGACGAACCGGCCGCGCGCATATCGAGATGCCGCGAATAATTTTCAATGCCGTTGCAATAGCCGATCTCGCGTATCATCTCCAGGTCATAGAGCGTGCGCTGTTTGATGCGGTGCGCGGCCACGATGTTTTTTTCTTTTTCAAAAACCACGATCTGTTCTTCCATTTCGCGCTGAATATTTTGCAAAGAAATTTCCAGTTTTTCTTTGTCGGTCACATAGTGTTTGCCCGGATAGATCGCGATATCCGCGAGAGTGTGCAGCGGTCTGCGCTCGGCGGCGTTGAGTTCCGTTATTTTCTCCAGCTCGTCGCCCCAAAATTCCAGCCGGATAATATTGAGCTGATCCGGCGGCACCAGCTCCAGCGTGTCGCCTTTGACGCGAAATTTGCCGCGGCTGACCTCGATATCGTTACGCTCATACTGCATTTCCACCAGCCGCTTGATCACCGCGTCGCGCGAGATGGCCTGCCCCTGCTTCAAATAAAAAACTGTGTTGAAATATTCCTCCGGCAGACCGAGGCCGTAAATGCAGGACACCGAAGCCACGACGATGACGTCCTTGCGGGTCATCAGAGCCTTGGTCGCGCTGTGGCGCAGGCGGTCGATTTCCTGATTGATGGACGCGTCTTTTTCGATATAAGTGTCCGTCGCCGGTATATAAGCCTCCGGCTGATAATAATCATAATAGCTGACAAAATATTCCACGGCGTTGTCGGGGAAAAATTCACGGAATTCACTGTAAAGCTGCGCGGCCAGAGTTTTGTTGTGCGCGATGACCAGCGTCGGTTTTTGCAGATTTTGGATCACGTTGGCCACCGTAAAAGTTTTGCCGGAGCCGGTCACGCCCAGCAGCACTGCCGGACGTTTTTCAGCGTGGGACAGAATTTCCGTTAATTTCGCTATGGCCTGCGGCTGATCACCGGCGGGCTGGTAATCGGATTTCAGTTGAAACATGGGGCTGATTATACAATAATATCTGCCCCTAAAACTATTCGTGCTGGCGGGTTGAGCAATAGGCGTTTTTAGGTTAGAATAACGCCTCTATGTTTTTAAATCTAGCCGAGGTGGCGGAATTGGCAGACGCACTAGATTCAGGTTCTAGCGAGGTCACACTCATGCAGGTTCAACTCCTGTCCTCGGCACCAAATAAGGAGGACATACATTATGTCAGACATACTAGGTTCAACAGGTTTCGAGGATATCAATCTTGAGGAAAGGTCTACCGCTCCCCAGCTAAAAGAAAAAACCCTGCAAGGGACGACGCTCAGCCAGGAAGCGGTCGCCGCCGAAGCCGCCGCGCAAAAAGAACAGGCTCAGCCACAGGAGTTGTCCGCCGCCGAAGATGATTTTGAAAAATTATTCGGCTCGGTCAAAAATTATCAGGAAGGCGACATCATCACCGGCATCGTCAGCAAGATCATCAACAACAGCATTTATGTCGACATCGCTTTCAAATCCGAAGGTATTATTGAGCCGAGCGAGATCAGCAATCACAATCTCAAAGCGACCGAGGTCTGTCAGGTCGGCGACAAAATTTCGGTCAAGATCCTGCGTCTGGAAAACAAAGCCGGCAATCCGATACTTTCCAAAAAACGTGCGGATTATGAGCTGGCCTGGACACGCCTCAACGCCGCCGAGCAAAACAACGAGGATATTTTGGTCAAAGTCACCGGCAAAAAAGACGGCGGACTCAATGTGGATTTTCAGGGCATCAGCGCGTACGTGCCAGCCAGCCAGCTGGATCGCGAGGACTTGACCAGACTGGACTCGCTGGTCGGCAGTACGATTTACTGCAAAATACTCAAAGCCGCGCGCAGCCGCAAACGCCTGCTGCTCTCGCACAAAGCCTCGCGAGAAAAAACGCTGACCAAACTGCACGAGGCGCTCAAAACTATCAAGCCCGGCGAAGTCGTGCACGGCAAAGTGAGCAGCATCAAATCTTTCGGCGCGTTCGTCAATCTGGGCGAATTCGACGGCTTGATCCATATTTCCGAGCTGGCCTGGGACCGCGTGGCCACTGTCGAGGAAGCGCTGGAAGTCGGTCAGGAGATCGACGTTTACGTGATCGGCATCGATGAGGAAAACACGCGCATTTCTTTGAGTCTCAAGCGTTTACAAAAAGACCCCTGGGAAGAAGCGGTCAAAGATTTACGTGTCGGCGACAAATTGCCGGTGACAATCACCCGTCTCGCGCAATTTGGCGCTTTTGCGCAGATCAAAGAAGGCGTCGAAGGTCTGATCCACATCACGGAAATGTCCGACGAAAAACAGGTCAAATATCCGCAGGAAGTCGTGCAGTCCGGGCAGGAATTGGAAGCGACGATAATCCGGCTCGAACCGCAAAATAAAAAAATCGCCCTCTCCCTGCGCCAGCACGCCGAACTAACACCGGAAGCGGCTTCGTTGACTCAGGCTCCGGCTTCGCCGGTCAATGGCTAAAACTAAAAAAGTTGCCGTAGTCGGGCGTCCCAATGTCGGCAAATCCTCGCTGGTCAATAAAATTATTGGCCGGCGCGAGGCGATAGTCCACAACGCTCCGGGTGTCACGCGTGACCGCAAATATTTCGCGGCGGAATGGTCAAATTGTCAGTTCACGCTCATCGACACCGGCGGGATTTACAATGACGACAGTCTGAACCGCAGCATAGATTTTCAAAAAGACATAGAAACCCAGGTGCGTGTCGCCTTGGCCGAAGCCGATCTGATAATCATGGTCGCGGACGGCAAGACCGGACTGCATCATCTGGACCAAGAAGTCGCGCTTTTGCTCAGACGCAGCGGCCGTCCGGTCCTGCTGGCCATAAATAAAATGGAAACGCGCAAACGCGACCTTAATGTGTACGAATTTTACAATCTCGGCAGCGAAAAAGTGTTTCCTATCTCGGCCATTACCGGCAGCGGCGTGGCTGATCTGCTGGATGAGGTTGTCAGTGAGCTAAAAATTAAGCCTAGTTTCACGAAAAATAATGATTCCATACGTGTCGCCATCGTCGGCCGTCCCAATGTCGGTAAATCATCATTATTGA
>JAISEH010000048.1 GCA_031264205.1 Candidatus Margulisiibacteriota bacterium | reverse complement strand
GCCGTCGCGCAAGGTGCTGTCCAGTATAGTAATAGCCTTGCTCATAAAGAGATTATAAAGAAAAGGGCAGGGTTTAGCAATTTTGACCGCTGGGCAACTTGTCTATTGTTTTATAAATTGTTAGGCTTGAGCCATGCCCGACCGCTACGATCACCTGATTATCGAACCCAAATGGCAAAAAAAATGGGCGGAAGCCAAATTGTATCAAGTGACGGAAGATGACTCTTTTCCCAAAGCAAAACGTTTTTACTGTCTGGACATGTTTCCCTATCCGTCCGGCGCGGGTATTCACATGGGGCATCCCGAAGGCTATACGGCTTCGGATATTTTGTGCCGTTACAAAAAAATGAACGGCTTTAATGTCCTGCACCCGATGGGCTGGGACGCCTTTGGCCTGCCCGCTGAGAATTATGCCATTAAAACAGGCACGCACCCCGCGGCCTCCACGCAAAAAAATATCGCGACTTTTCGCCGTCAAATCAAGGCCTTGGGCTACTGCTACGATTGGAGCAGAGAAATCGACACTACCGACCCCGAATATTTCAAATGGACGCAATGGATATTTTTGCAGCTGTACAAAAAAGGTCTGGCTTATGAAGCCAATATGCCGATCAACTGGTGCGAAAATTGCCAGACCGGCATTGCCAATGAAGAAGTAAAAGACGGCTGCTGTGAACGCTGCGGCGGCGCGGTAACCAAAAAAGACCTGCGCCAGTGGATGCTCAAAATTACAGCCTATGCCGAGCGTCTGCTCAATGATCTGGATCTGCTGGACTGGCCGGAGCCGATCAAGTTGATGCAAAGAAATTGGATCGGCAAAAGCCTTGGCGCGGAAGTGGATTTCGCGCTTGACGGTCTGACAGAGAAACTCAAGATTTTTACCACACGGCCAGATACTTTATACGGCGCGACCTTTATGGTTGTCGCGCCGGAGCATCCGTTGCTGGAGAAAATCACAACGCCGGAGCAGAAAATCGCGATAGGAGAATATATCAAACAAGCGCGGCTCAAAAGCGATCTGGAGCGCGCGCATTTGGACAAAGACAAGACCGGTGTTTTCACAGGCGGCTATGCTGTCAATCCCGTCAACGGCGCGAAGATCCCCATCTGGGTCGCGGATTATGTGCTGATCTCTTACGGCACCGGCGCGATCATGGCCGTGCCAGCGCATGATGAGCGCGATCTGGCTTTTGCCCAAAAATACAATATTCCTGTCATTACGATTTTTGGCGAGGACGGTCGGGCGACAAATTCGGCGCAATACAATGGTCTGACCAGCGCGGAATTTAAGGAAAAAATTACGGCCGATTTAGAAAAAAAAGGTGTTGGCAAAAAGACGGTCAATTACAAACTGCGCGACTGGGTTTTTGCGCGGCAGAGATACTGGGGCGAGCCGCTGCCGCTGGTGCATTGCCCGCAATGCGGCGTGGTGGCCGTGCCGGAAAATGAACTGCCGCTTAAATTGCCTGACGTGGACAAATACGCGCCGACCGGCACCGGCGAGTCGCCGCTGGCCAATATTCCGGACTGGGTAAATACCAAATGCCCACAATGCGGCGGCGCGGCCAAACGCGAAACGAATACCATGCCGCAATGGGCCGGCTCGAGCTGGTATTATCTGCGTTACATTGACCCGCAAAACAAAACCGAACTGGCGGACAAAAACAAACTGGCTTATTGGCTGCCGGTCGATCACTATATCGGCGGCGCGGAACACGCGGTGCTGCATTTGCTTTACGCGCGGTTTTGGCACAAAGTTCTGTTCGATCTCGGTATTGTTTCGACGCCGGAGCCTTTTCAACGTCTGACTAATCAGGGATTGATTCTGGCGGAGGACGGCCAAAAAATGTCCAAATCTAAGGGCAATGTCGTCAGTCCTGACGAAGTCATTCAGGAATACGGCGCGGACGCTCTGCGTATGTACATCATGTTTTTGGGTCCGCTAGAAATGTCTAAGCCCTGGTCGCTCAAAGGCATTTTGGGACTGCGCCGTTTTTTGGACAAAGTGTGGAATATGTTTGAGACGAAAAAAATCACCGACGACGCGGCGGACGAAAGTTTGCGTAAATTACTGCATCAAACAATTAAAAAAGTCGGCGAGGACATCAAGGCCTTGAGTTTCAACACGGGTATTTCGCAACTAATGATTTTCGTCAACGAAGCACAAAACCATGCAGTTTTGGACAAGGCGATGGGCGTGGATTTCTTAAAACTCCTCGCGCCTTACGCGCCGCATCTGGCCGAGGAGCTGTGGGAAAAACTGGGACACGAAACCTCTATTCATCTGGAGAGCTGGCCGGAATACGACGAGAAATATTTAACGACTGACGAGGCGGAAATCGTTTTCTCCGTCAACGGCAGAGCGCGCGGCGCGCAAAAAGTCGCCAAAGGACTGCCAGCGACCGAGCTGGAAAAACTCGCCCTCGCCGATCCCGCGGTGCAAAAACATCTGGCCGGCAAGACGATAATCAAGAAAATCATTGTGCCGGACAAGATCGTCAATTTTGTGGTGAACGGGTAAAATTATTTATAAAATTTTGCAACAAATTCAAAATACTTACGATATATAAGTATAGTTAGTTGCTATTAGCAAAGCAAGGCTAAATAATAGTTAAAGGAAAATTAAAATGTTGTGTCGCAAAATAATCAGTGCTGAAATTATCGCCGATTGGCAGCGTGACTTAAAAACAAACTACAGAGATAAAATGGCGTTTAAATATTATTTTTCCTCTCAAGCTATAGGCTGGAGCAGGTTGTATATTTTAAGAGATAACGCTAATTTGGCGATCCGCTTTAAAGAATCGGAAAATGTAAGTGTTCAGGTAGGCAAAAAAGAGTTTTCTGAAGTTACAAATATGTATTTCTGTAATGACGAGGTTTCGTATTTAATTACCAAGGACGGAAACATGTACCATTTTTACAATGGTGAACTTTGTGATATTACGGCAATGATAGCAAATCCATAATTGATTCGATTGTAAAAAGAACCGGCATCCCTGACAAAACTGTAAATTTTGTAATATAGTAATTTTCTGTTATACTACCGCCAAAATTGGCGTGTGTTTATACATTGATCATTTAAAGGCGTT
>JAISEH010000040.1 GCA_031264205.1 Candidatus Margulisiibacteriota bacterium | reverse complement strand
TCCTCGTCGGCGATCTGATAACCCACACCTTTTTCCACAGTCAGCGCGACTTTCAATTTGCCGCCGCGTTTGACTGTGGCGATGTGTAGATCGGGATTAGAAATTTCAATGTCGCTGGTGTGCTGAATGTCGCGCGCCGTAACTACACCCTCGCCTTTGGCTTCCAGAGTCAACTCCAGAGCTTCTTCGGCGTAAGACTTGAGCGCCAGATTCTTGATATTGGCCAAAACTTCCAGCTCGTCTTCTTCGATATTTTCCAGCACGGAAATTTGCACGCCGCTGACCGCCGCGCCATCCAGTGAGGACAGCAGTATGCGCCGCAAAGCGTTGCCCAAAGTCGCGCCGTAGCCTCTTTCCAGCGGCTCGGCCGTAAAAACGCCGTGATTCGGCGTGATTTCCTCGTATCTCACTCTCGCTTTAATCGCCATATTTACTCCCTAATTATTTCGCGTAGTACTCAACTATGAGCTGCTCATCGATCGGATAATCAATTTCCTCGCGCTCCGGAATGGAAACCACAACACCGGCGCTGACCGTCTCGTCAAATTTCAGCCAAGCTGGATACTGCGCTTCTTTTAATCTCTCCAACGCCGCGCTGAAAGATTTTTGCGAGGCCGGCCGGACCGAAATCTTGTCCGCCGGATTGACCTGATAGGACGGCAGGTCTACTTTTTTGCCGTTGACCTGAAAATGGCCATGCTTGACGAGCTGCCTGGCGTGTTTACGCGAGGCCGCAAAGCCCAAACGATAGGCGATATTGTCCAAACGCCGCTCCAAAAATTGCAAAATCAAAGTACCGGTGACACCGGGCGTGCGGTGGGCTTTTTCAAAACAATGCCAGAGCTGTTTTTCTGACACGCCAAAAATCCGGCGCAATTTTTGTTTTTCGCGCAGACGCACCGCGTATTCGGATTGTTTTTTCACAACCGCGCCGTGCATACCCGGAGCTGTCTTGCGGCGCAGCAACGCGCATTTCTGCGAATTACAACGGCTGCCTTTGAGCAAAAGCCGCTCGCCTTCTCTCCGGCATTGTTTGCAGTCTGCTAATTTATGTTTACCCATTAAAGTCTTTTCTCCTTATACTCTTCTTTTCTTCGGCGGCCGGCAGCCATTGTGCGGCAGCGGCGTCACATCTTTGATCGACAGCACACGCAGACCGGCAGACTGCAAAGCGCGTATCGCTGTTTCGCGGCCGGAGCCAGGTCCGTTGACTTCCACATCTACTTCGACTATGCCCTGTTCGCGCGCTTTGCTGGCGGCGATCTCCGAGGCTTGCTGCGCGGCAAACGGCGTGCCTTTTTTGGAGCCTTTGAACTCAGCGCAACCCGCTGAACCCCACGACACCACATTGCCCTGCGCGTCCGTGATCGCCACGATAGTGTTATTAAAAGTAGATTTAATTCTCGCCACACCTTTGGCGATATTTCTTTTTATTTTTTTCTTGGCTTTTTCTTTGCCGGTCTTGACCGCTGCTTTTTCTTTTTCTGCCATTGCCGCTCCTAAATTATTTCGTCGCTATTTTTTTATTGGCCACCGTGCGCTTCGGACCTTTGCGGTTTGTGCGCGCATTGGTGCGGGAACGCTGGCCACGGCAGGGCAAGCCCTTGCGGTGGCGCTGGCCGCGGTATGAGCCGATCTCGATCAGCCGCTTCACGTCCAGTGTAGCCCTGCGGCGCAGATCGCCTTCGACCGTATAATCACGCAAAGCGTCGCGCAGTTTGACCACATCGGACTCGGAAAGGTCTTTGACGCGAATCTCCGGCTTTACAGCGGTTTCCTGCAAAATCTTGAGGCTCAAACTCCGGCCGATGCCGTAAATGTAGCACAACGCCACATCAATTCTTTTTTCGTTTTTCAAATCCACGCCGGCTAGACGAACCATTTGTGCTCCTATCCCTGTCTTTGTTTATGCTTGGCGGTCTTGCAAATCACTCGCAGCGCGCCTTTGCGCCGAATGATCTTGCAGTCCTTGCAGATTTTTTTTATCGATGCTCTTATTTTCATGCTGCCTACTTATCCCTAAATGTTATGCGGCCTCTGGTCAAATCATACGGGGAAAGCTCCACACGTACTTTATCGCCCAGCAAAATGCGGATAAAGTTTTTCCGTATCTTGCCGGAAACATGCGCCAGGATTTCCTGACCGGTTTCCAATCTCACGCGAAACATCGCATTCGGCATAGATTCAATAACCTTGCCTGATACTTCTATTGCGTCGCCTGCCATGCCTCTCCCAAAAACTCGCTAACGTTCATTTTTCGCAAAATGGGGGGTAATGTTACATCATTATCCGCAAAATGTGAAGCCCCCCTGCAGGGGCTGCTTATGGTAAAATTATTTTATGCGCGAATTGCTTATTTTAGCGGAAAAAATTTTGAATTTCCCCAACAACCTGTTTGGGATTTACTTGAGTTTTGTGATTTTGGGTTTTTTCTTTTTGTATTTTCTGCGGCCAAATATTTTGAATGTCGGCGAGTATTTGCGCGTCAACTGGCTCAGCGCTTTGGTCAGTGGATTTTTCGGGCTGATCCTCGCGCCGCTTGTTTTCGCGGCGTTGCTTGGCACTGTACTCGGGATTTTCCTCACGCCGGTTTTTGCGACACTGTATATCTTTTTTCTTTTTTTTGCTTTTTACAGCGCGGCCATACTGCTCGGCGAAACTTTTGTCAAAATTTTTACTTACCGCGACCATATTTATCTGGAAATGCTCCTCGGCGTGACCGCGCTGTTTTTTTGCTCGCTCATTCCGTATATCGGCTGGCCATTGTTTTTTATCCTGCTCTTGCTCGGCATGGGCGGCGCGATCAATCAAAGATTTGGTATGGAATGACTTCTTTAAAATTAGTGTGGCGGCGCACACGAGCAATGGAGGCAGAAACCGTGCAAAAAAACAATAGCAAAAAGAAATTGCAGACGGGTTCTATCGCTTTTATTTTAGCAGGGGTCGTTTATCTTTTGTGTGAGGCAATTTCAGCGCTGGCCTGGAGTAATCCTGCGTATAAATACTCATACAACTATATCAGCGATTTAGGTATCCCTGTCGTAACACAGTTCATGGAGCGCAGTATCAATTCGCCATTATATTATGTCATGAATTTCGGATTTTTCGCTCACGGAATTCTGTTTGTTGCGGGATATATTATGATAATAAACGCCATCCAAAATAATAAAACGCAAAAATATTTTGCTCTAACGCTTGCAGTGATCCACGGAATCGGCATCGCTATGGTGGGCGCTTTCCCCGGCTATGATTGGTGGGGAGAGCCTTATCACGGCATCGGAGCATTGTTTGCGATTGTAATAGGTAATTTTGCGATACTTTGCGGTGGTCTGCTTGCTCGCAGATTGTTCACGCAAAAATGGTTTACCGTTTTAAGCATTCTTTTCTGCATTATAGGCATCGCCAGTTTTGTGCTGTTTATCGTGCAGGAAAACAATATATATGCCGCAGTTTATGAAAGATTATCAGTATATACGATTATGGCTTGGGATATACTTTTTGGAATTATAAATATTATAAAACAAAATGAATCTGGAAACAAAATTTCATAAAAAGAAAAATGGTTTCGCTATATATTTCAAATAAATATGAGGAAACAATAAAAATCAATAAAATAGTGGAAAATAAAGAAAAATTTATGGATTTATTATTGTTGGGCGATGAACAAGAGAACATGATAAAAAAATATCTCTATAGAGGTGAGT
>JAISEH010000144.1 GCA_031264205.1 Candidatus Margulisiibacteriota bacterium | reverse complement strand
TATTGTATCATAACTTTGATACAAAATTCAACATCCCGCCGGCGCTAAGTATTTCTCGGTCTCTATCCGATAGATCATAGGTTAACTCTATGCGGACATTGAGCGGAGCCGAAATGTCCGCGAAAATATTTTTTTTGTTTTGCCAGGCCGCGCTGATGTCGGCGATTTTTAGCTCCGCACCCTGCGCGAGTTTTTCATAGTCCGCCGCGTTTGCGAAAGTCAGGGGCAAAATGCCGAAATTGATCAGATTGGCTTTGTGAATGCGCGCGAAAGATTTGGCGATGACCGCCTTGACGCCCAGATACATCGGCGCCAGCGCGGCGTGTTCGCGCGAAGAACCCTGGCCGTAATTTTCCCCGCCGACGATGAAGCCGCCTTTTTTCTCCAGAGCGCGTTTGGCAAAATCCGGGTCGAGACCCGCAAACACAAAATTGGCGATGGCCGGCACATTGCTGCGCAGCGGCAGGACTTTGCTGCCGGCAGGCATAATATCATCGGTCGTGATATTGTCGCCGGTTTTGAGTAGGATTTCGCCAGTCAGGTCTTTAGTCAGCGGCTCGCGTTTGGGACAGGGCTTGATATTGGGACCGCGGATAATTTCCGTGGCGGGATTTGGCTCCAGCACCATGCTGTCATCGATCGCGAAATGACGCGGCGGTGTGAATTTATACGGTTGCAAATCTAAAGCGCGCGGATCGGTCAATTTGCCGGTGAGCGCGGTCGCGGCGGCGGTTTCCGGCGACACCAGATAAACACCGGCGTCTTTAGTGCCGGAGCGTCCCTGAAAATTACGGTTATTCGTGCGCACCGACACGCCGCCGCTATTGGGCGCTTGCCCCATGCCGATGCAAAAACCGCAGGCGGATTCCAGCAGGCGCGCGGCGGCGGCGGCAATATCGGCCAGAGCGCCGTTTTGCGCGAGCATGGTCAAGACTTGTTTGGAGCCGGGCGCCAGTCCCAGAGAAATATTCGCGGCGATTTTTCGGCCTTGGAGCATATAGGCGACGGTCATTAAATCTTTGTATGACGAATTGGTGCAGGAGCCGATCAATACTTGATCGACTTTGCGGTCTTTTAGCTCTGAAACTTTTTGGACAATATCCGGCATGTGCGGACAGGCGGCCAGCGGCTCCAGCGCGGATAGATCGATATTTATTTCCGCGTCATACATCGCGTCGCTGTCGGCTAGTATTTCCTGCCAATCCGCCGCGCGGTTTTGCGCTTGCAAAAATTGCTTTGTCACCGCGTCAGACGGAAAAACGCTGGTTGTCGCGCCCAGCTCCGCGCCCATGTTGGCGATCGTGGCGCGTTCCGGCACGGAAAGCGTTGGCAGCCCATCGCCGCCGTACTCGATGATCTTGCCCGCGCCGCCTTTGACAGTGAGCAACTGCAAAACTTTTAAGATCACGTCTTTGGCCGAAACAAATGGCTGCAGCCGGCCGGTCAAATTGATTTTCACGATTTTGGGCATGGTCAAATAAAAAGGCTGGCCGGCCATAGCGCAGGCCACATCCAGTCCACCTGCGCCGATGGCGAGCTGACCGAGGCCGCCGCCGGTCGGCGTGTGCGAATCCGAGCCGAGCAGTGTTGTGCCCGGTTTGCCGAAACGCTCCAGATGCACTTGATGACAGATGCCATTGCCCGGCCGCGAAAATTTGACGCCGTATTTAGCCGCGACGGTTTGCAGATAGCGATGATCGTCCATATTCATAAAATCATTTTGCAAAGTGTTGTGATCGACATAGCTGACAGACAGATCGGTTTTGACCCGCGGCAAACCCATCGCCTCAAATTGCAAATAAGCCATAGTGCCGGTCGCGTCCTGCGTGAGCGTCTGGTCGATGCGTATAGCGATAGGCGCGCCGCGTTCCAGCTTGCCCTCGATAAGATGTTTGGTGATTATTTTTTCCGCGACAGTCAAACCCATGCGGGCAATTGTATAATAGTTTTGCTATAATATATACATGCGCAATTTGACTAATGTTATCCAAAAACTGATCGACAAAAATACTTTTGCGCAAAAAGACGCGGCGGAAATCATGGAGCACATTCTTTCCGGCAAATGTTCCGACGCGGAGTTGGGCGCGTTTTTGATCGCCATGCGTTTGAAAGGCGAAGACCTGACCGAGCTGCTGGGTTTTGCGCAGGCGGTGCGCCGGCACGCGGTCAAGATCAAAGCGCCGTCAGCCGGCTTGATCGACACTTGCGGCACCGGCGGCGATCTGCAGGACACTTTTAATATTTCTACGCTGGCGGCTTTTGTGGCGGCGGCGGCCGGCGCGCGAGTGGCCAAACAAGTTTATGCTGACCCGGGCTGTGGCTGTAGTTCGCGGCAGGTGCTGGCCAAACTTGGCATCAATATCGACCTGGCGCCGGAAAAAACTCTCAAGCTGCTGGCTAAAACCGGCCTGACTTTTTTGTATTTGCCGCTTTTTCACCCACGCCTGGCACAGTTGACGCGCGTCAGTGCACAGATTGGCGTGCTCAATCTACTGAATACGCTTTTTCCGTTGCTCAATCCGTTGCGTTTGTCCGGCCAGAGTGTCGGCGTTTTCAATGAACCGCTGACCACGTTGCTGTCCAGCGTGTTGCGGGCACAGGGCGTCAAGCGCGCTTTTGTTTTTCACGGCGTGGAAGGCCTCGACGAGATTTCCATCACCGCCAGCACGCGCATTTCGGAGTTACACAATGGCCTCATCAGCACTTATATTTTTACGCCGGAGCGTTTTGGTCTGCAGTCGGCTTCGGTTTCCACGCTGCATTGCGACAACGCGGCGAACAGCGCGCAGATTTGCAAGGTTATTTTGACCGGACGCGAGGATTCGCCGCGCGCCGATGTTGTCGCCTTGAACGCCGCTGCCGCGCTGGTTTGCGCCGGTCTGGCCAAAGACCTTGGAGCCGGTTTTCAAAAGGCCAAAGAAATTCTGCATAAAGGTCTGGCTTATAAAAAACTGGAGGAAGTCGCCGCGACTGCTCAATCTTTAACAAAAAAACAGAAAAAAGTGGCGCGTCTGCTCAAAAATAAACGCAAATCCCGCCAATAAAGGCCAAAAACTTGGCATAAAACCTGTAATTATTCCGGGGAAATTAGCAATGGGGGGATTTTCATGAACAAAGCGGAAGCGCAAATGCGTATCAAGCTGAATATCAATCGTTTGTTCGACGGTGGCAAATTGCTGGTGTCGCGCGATGATTATACGGACAATGCGAATTACGAGTATGTGGAAAACAATGAAAAATTTTACAAACTGGCCGGGCTGATTCGTTAATTGAGCGGTTATATTTTTATATTGATCGATAAAGAAAGAGGTTGAGAGTTATGCGGAAAATCAATGACAATGCAAATTACAAAAAAACCAAGGTGAAAGAACTGCCGCGTACTTTGCAGGACGACAACGGCTTTGTGCGCATCGACCCGCGCTATCTGGCGAATGCTTAATATCTAATGACTCAAAATATTATCGCCCTGTCCGTAGCCGAGCTGCAAGGCGTGCGGTGCGGAAAGCGTTTTTTCCTGCGTTGACCAGCGGTACTGATATTTCAAAAAATCTCCGGTGCGGGTCTTGCCGCCGATAGTTGTGGTGTAAAGCATTTTGCCGGCTTTGGCGCCGTATTCCTCGCCATTGACGACGATGCCGCGCTTGGGAGCGTAAGCGCGCATTTCCAATCCGGCCGCGCCGTCGACATGCGTGAGCAGGGAGTCTATGCCGAAGATCAGCTGATCATTTTCCGAGCCGACATAGATTTTAGTATTGGCGCACAGGATGGCCATAACAATGATAATCAATAATAAAATTCTTTTTTTCATAACCATACTCCCTACATAAATAAATCGTAATTTAGCCGAATTAGTTTCATTTATTTTTTTCGATGCAAATCAGCGCAAGTTTGAGCCGGCTGGCGACGATATATAAGCACCAAGGGGCGAAGGGGAAAAATCATGGCTCTGGATATAAATAGTTTTGAAAAAACACTGCAAAGCGGCTTAAATCCGGCAGCCTGGAGCAGCCCGAAAAGCATCGTCAAAGACGTGATCGAGGCTTCGCTCAAGGCCGGCAATGTCAAAGCAGTGAACACCGATTTGCTGGTGGAAGCCGCGTTTCACAATCCCGATGTGCTGGCCGATATCAAAGCGGTGGCCGGCCGCCTACTCAACGACAAACTTTAATTAAGTAAGCGCGGCAAATATCTTTGCCGCCGCGAGCCGTGGCCTCTCACTTAACGTCGGCTACTTTGTAGCCTTGTTAAGTTCGAGCCAAAACTCGCTTACGGCAAAATATTCGCTCTCAAACTCGTCCTATTTAGCACGGCAAATATTTTGCCCTAAGCGAACGTAACCTTCAGTGCTATGCCGTGTTCGCGTGGGCAAAGATATTTGCCGTGCGTAAACCGCCAATTT
>JAISEH010000005.1 GCA_031264205.1 Candidatus Margulisiibacteriota bacterium | reverse complement strand
AAAAAATCCTTGAACCACCAATTCATGTCCAGGCCATAGGCTTTGTTAATTTTTAACAACGTGAGTAATCTTGGCAAACATTTTGCATTGAGCAATCTGTAATATTGGGCATAATCCAGATCCAAAAAATAAGCGGATTCCTCCAGCGTCTGTTTGCTCTTGCCACGCAGATAACGCAATTTTTTACTTATCAAATCCTTTAATTCTTGTTCGGTTATAACTAAGCTCATATGTGTCCTTTATATGATAGATTGGCCGTATTCGTGTAATGTTTGTATCCATTATTTTAAGTATTGCATATAAACATATTGGTGCTATAATTATAAATACAAAAATATAAAGGGGGATTTTTATGACAAGAATATTGCATACAGAGATCAAAAGCGGCGAACGTTTGGTGGCGACGGACATTACGGATTTAACATTTTTCCCGAAAGGCGCGATTTTAACTTTTAGCTCTACGGCATGGAGCGCGACCAGCGCGAAATTTAAAACTATCTGGAAAGTCTGCAACAAAACCAATCATGATGCTGACCCGAATAATGTGCCGGATCTGACGGATAGATTTTTGCGCGGCGGGTCGAGTTCTGATTTTACCATCGGTGGCGGCGCGGACAGCCGGAGCGTAACTTTGCAAACAGCCAATTTACCCTCGCACAATCATGGAGCGACAGGGCTATCTTTGGGCGGGCTGTCCACGAGCGGACTCTCGATAGCCACGAGCGGAGGACATGGGCATTCTGGCTCAGGCTCAACAAACACTGGCAGCGGCGGACATACACATACTGTTTCCGGTGCGACGAGCAATACAAGCAAAACCTTGACCGGATATATAGCTGGAGCGTATGGCTGGCCGTACAGCAGCGGCATACCTGGAACATCTGGTATTTGTAGTATAACTAATGAAAATTCCAATAGGGGAGGTGATGGAGGTGATAGTGACAATGCCCGTATTTATATAGACGCCACACACTCGCATAACATTTCTGGTTCTACTCCTGACAATGGCGGGACACATTCTCATGATGTTAATGTAACTATTCCTGAAAGCGGCTCGCATTCACATACGATCAGCGGCAGTATTACCGGCGGTAGTATTAGTGGTTCGACAGCCAACGCCGGCTCCGGCACGGCGTTCAGCGTCGCCACACTGCCGTCGTATTACACGGTCATCTACATTATAAAAGTCGCCTAGTTTAAAGCAGTCCGGTTAATCTTTGCTCACAGCGGCAATCTGGTCTTTGTCTGGCGCAGCTTTGGATTTCTTCGTATACAGAGCCTTATATTTAAGCCCCCAGTCGCCCATCAAATCCAGCAGCTTGCCTAAGTCTCTGGCCAGAGCGGTCATGGCATACTCCACCTTGGGCGGGACTTCGGCGTAAACCTTGCGGCTGATCAGGCCGTCCTCTTCCATAGAACGCAGGCTCTGCGTCAGAACTTTTTGGCTGATGCCGACCACCTTGCGCAACAATTCACCGAAACGCTTCGTGCCAAACGACAGCTCGCGCAGAATCAGCAACTTCCATTTATTCCCGATCAAACAAATCGTAATCTCCGCCGGACAATTGGTTTCTTTTCGCAAACAACGCATATAATTTCCTCCTTTAATTTATTAACTAATCATAACATACTTGTCACTATATGTACATATCAAAAATATGTACAAATGCACCTCGCCAGCAATTATAACACCCTATTGCCATAAAAATAAAGAGGGAAGCACTTTTTGGTAAGTTAGGCTATATTTGTCATAACAGCGGCGTACATTATTTTTCACACTATCTGCTGTTATTTACTTTAATTTTCAAAACTTGTCACTTCGCGTACTTGTGAAGTTCGGGTGATAAATCGCGCGGTTTTCTATGTGCGCGATTTGTGTTTTCATAATTAACTTGCCGTTTTATCCTGGCTATACTTTTCAAAAACTTGTCACTTCGCGCACTACGTGCGCTTGTGGCTCTCGCTTAACTTCGCCAGCAACGCTGGCTTGTTAAGCTCGAGTGGGCATACGAGGATTCGAACCTCGGACCTCTCGCATGTGAAGCGAGCGCTCTAACCAGCTGAGCTATATGCCCGTCAAGGCCTTAGCGTTTATCGGGCAATTCTCATTTGCTCAAGCAAAACACTGCGGCGTGCTGACTCCACCGACGAAATCGTCGTTTGCGCCAGCAAAAGCAAAGCCAGAGCACAGCAAACGAGGAAAATACCCAAGCCGACTGGCGAAGCCCAGCCATGCCATTTAAAAATTTCTGCGTTTTCTTTTCCTTTTACATTTTTAGCCATAAAACACCTCCTTTTCTTTTAAATAATACGTCGAAAACTTGCTATCTTAACGTGGCACAATCAACTTCCCATGCTATAAACTTGTCACTTCGCGCACTATGTGCGCTTGTGGCTCTCACTTAACGTCGCGTGCTCCGCACGCTTGTTAAGTTCGAGTGCGCGTATGTGGACTCGAACCACAGACCTCTTGCATGTCAAGCAAGCACTCTAACCACCTGAGCTATACGCGCCTGTGAGAAAGGCATTTTAAAGGAAAAACCGCATAATGACAAATTTTTTCGGAATTGCTTCTTTATGGATTGTCTTTTCCGCGTCGTTTGTGTTAGAATAAATTTAATCTTAGCTGGGGGTTTAAATTGCTCGACGAGTATACCGACGAGTTCGGTACTAATCTTGAGAGTCAAATTCCTGAATTCAACGGACAGACGCCAGGTTATCCCGCGCCGGATTATCAGCCTAAGCCTTACGCTCCACCCGCCCAACCGCCACCCCCCCCGCAGCCAGTCTATCAGCAACCCGTGCCGCCGATACAGGTACAACCGGCGCCGGTTTATGTGCAAACTCCGCCGCCAGTGCCGCCGCAGCCAACTCCTCAGCCGCCACCGATAAGTCAAAATCAGTTTTTTTATCCGCCGCAGCAACCGGTCTATCAGCAGCCTGTCCAGCCAACGCCGCCCCTGCCCAGCGCGCCAGCCGCCCGCATCAATTCCGTATTTGATGAAGAGAGCCGCGAATTGAACGACATCATGAAAGCCGAACAAAACGCCGGCTGTTTAAAAAATTTATTATTCATCGTGATCTGCGCGGTGGTCGTGCTCGGCAGTTTTTGGCTGAGCTATTTGGTTGGCGCGCAATTTTTATTGCCCAATAAACAAAATCCGTCTTTCTCCGTGACCAAAGGCCTCAATAAACTCAAGCGGCTCAAAAATAATTTGATGAGCAGTCAGGATATTGTCAAAGACGAAAAAGCGTTCACGTCTTACGCCAAGCCGCCGGCGCCGCAGAATATTGTGCCGCCGGAAGTCCAGTACACGCCGGTCGCGCCGCCCAAGCCTGTCGCACCACCGTCGCCAAAACCCGCTCCCAAGCCTGCGGCCAAACCACCGCAGACCGCCGCCGCGCCGAGCGGCACCATGTACCGCGTGGTCGTCGGCAGTTTTGACACCAAGCAGGAAGCGCAGGATGTGGCCGAGAATATTCGCGCGGACGGTTTTCCGGTGTACATGTACACTGCGGACGGCAAGTACCGCCTGCAGATCGGCGCGTTCAAATCCAAAGCGCTAGCCACCTCGCTGATGACCAAAGCCACCGAGTACGGCTACAACGCTTTCATTTCCATAAAATAGGTGGACATAGCCGCTCTACGCCGCAAACCAATCGTGCTGGCTTCCGGCTCGCCGCGCCGGAAAATTTTGTTAAAAAGTTTGGGTCTGCGTTTTAAAATCTGCGTGCCGAAAATCCAGGAACAATTTAGCGAAAAATTCCGCAAAAAAGAACTGGTAAAAACCGCGCTGGCTAAGGCCGATGCCGCGCCTTTTGCGCCGGAGCAAATAATCATCGCCTGCGACACGATCGTCGTTTGCCGCCGCAAAGTTTTAGGCAAGCCGTGCGATCCCCGGCAAGCCCGCGCTTTTTTGCAAATGTTGTCCGGCCGCAAACATATGGTATATAGTTGTCTGGCGCTCAAATATCAAAAACGCGGCAAAATATTCCGCAAAACCCGCTTGGTTGCCACGAGCGTTTATTTCCGCAAAATTTCCGCCGCCGAGATCGCCGCCTACATCAAAACGCTGACGCCGTACGACAAAGCCGGCGGCTACGGCATTCAGGAAACGCAGGGGCTGTTTGTGCAAAAAATCCGGGGCTGTTATTATAATGTAGTGGGCTTGCCCGTAACTGATTTGATTGATATGCTAGAGCAAATTTAGGCTGTACAAGGAGTTAAAAATGTCTTTTTTGGATAAATTTTTCGGCAAATATTCGCGCGACCTGGGCATCGATCTGGGCACGGCCAATACAGTGGTTTTTGCGCGCGGCGAAGGCATAGTCCTGCGCGAGCCGTCGGTCGTGGCGCTGGACAAGTCGTCCAACAAAGTGCTGGCGCTCGGCAATGAAGCCAAAAGAATGCTCGGCCGCACGCCCGGCAATATCGTGGCTATCCGTCCGATGCGCGACGGCGTGATCGCGGATTTTGAAGTGACCGAAGTGATGCTGCGGCATTTCATCAAAAAAATCCTGAACAACAAAGCGTTTATGCAGTTCCGGCCGCGTATCGTAGTCGGCGTGCCGTCGGGCATCACCGGTGTGGAGAGGCGCGCGGTGCTGGACGCGGCGATGAACGCGGGCGCGCGCGAGGCGTATCTCCTCGAAGAGCCGAGGGCCGCGGCGATCGGCGCCAATCTGCCGATCTCTGAGCCTTTTGGCAGCATGATCGTCGATATTGGCGGTGGCACCACTGAAGTCGCGGTGATCGCGCTGGGCGGCATAGTCATCGCCAAATCTATTCGCGTGGCCGGTGTCGAACTCGACGACGCCAGCGTCAACCAATGCCGCAAAAATTACAATCTGCTGATCGG
>JAISEH010000116.1 GCA_031264205.1 Candidatus Margulisiibacteriota bacterium | reverse complement strand
CATAAGATTTTATTTTCCGCATAACTTACTCCTTAAATTTATTGTTTCATAGATATCGTCAGCAGCGCGCCAAAATTTCAAGAAATTTTTCATGCTATAATTAAGCCCGTGAATAAATTTTTGGCTAAAATAAATTCGCGCCTTCAGGAGAAAAAAACTTTTGTCTGCGTGGGGCTGGATCCGGACCTCGAAAAATTGCCGGAAAAATTCCGCCGCGCGGACGAGCCGCTTTTGGAATTCAATAAATATATCATTGACGCGACGCGGAATTTGGCGGCCTGCTATAAACCCAATCTGGCTTTTTACGAAATGCACGGGCTGGCCGGTCTCCAGGCGTTGGCCGCCACGCTCCGGCACATCCCGGCGGAGATTCCGGTCATTCTCGACGCCAAGCGCGGTGACATTGGCAACACGTCTCGAGCCTATGCCAGAGCGATCTTTACGGAATTCGGCGCGGACGCCGTGACGCTGGCGCCTTATATGGGCGAGGACTCGATCACGCCTTTTTTAGAATACCAAGAAAAATATAGTTTTGTCCTCTGCCTGACCAGCAATAAAGGCGCGCAGGATTTTCAAAAACCCGAGCTGTACAAAAAAGTCGCCGCCAAAATTCAGGACTGGCAAAATACTTACGGCAACTGCGGCGCGGTTGTCGGGGCCACACATTCGCAGGAAATTCGTGGCATTCGGGAAATCATCACAGATGCTTTTTTCTTGATCCCGGGTATCGGCGCGCAGGGCGGTGAGCTGGCCGCCACAGTGCAAGCCGCCCGCAACAAACAAAACTCCGGCTTTCTGATCAATTCGTCGCGGGGAATTATTTACGCTGACGATCCGGCCGCAGCGACGGAAAAACTGCGTGTGGAAATAAATGCCTTAATTTAAACTATCCGCTTCTCGGATAATCGTCAATTCTTTTGGCTCGCCGGGCCAATAAGCGTCGTGATGATGCTCGATCAAATAAAGCACCTCGTTGCCGGAAATGCCTTTGACCAAAGCGGCGCCCAGCCGCGGATGATATTTGTAAAAAAACAAAATCCGCCGCCAGTAGCCGGTCGTCTCCGAGCCGTGGTCGGCCAGATAATCAGCCAGCGGCGGCAGCAACGTAAAAAACAACACCTGAACAATCCGGTCACTGATGCGCAAACGCGCCGGCGCTTTGCCCACATCATGCAGCAACGCGGCTTTGTATAATTTATCGGGATTGATTTTGGTGCGTTTGCCCAGCAAATCCCGCACTGTATAAGCCACATCGAGAGAATGTCGCTGATCACGCGCCGCCAGCGAATAAAATAAAATCTGTTCCTGCTTGTTCAAATAATCGCGCAGAAAAGCGATGTCCGCATCTTTGAGCTTATTCCAAAATATAGACCGCAACAGCGCCGTAAAGCGTGACCAAAATGCGCCCATTTTAAGCCCCTCCTGCCAGCAGTTCGATCAATGTGCGCACGCCGAAACCTGTGGCCTGCGGCTCCAGATATCTCTGCTGTTTTTGCAAAAAAGCCGTACCGGCGATGTCACAATGCAGCCACTCCACATCTTTGCGGATAAATTTTTCCAGAAACTTCGCCGCGGTTATCGTGCCGGCCATTCTTTCTTTGGCGTTGTTCAAAGTGTCCGCCGTCGGCGATTTTAAATAAGCGGCATATTCATCATCCAGCGGCAGCTGCCAGTGTTTTTCGCCGGTTTTTTCCGCCGCTTGCAAATAGTCCCGCAAAAATTCCGGAGAATTGGTCAGGATACCGGCGCGTGTCTCGCCCAGCGCGATCTGGCAGGCTCCGGTCAAAGTGGCGTAATCAATAATTTTTCGGGCGCCGAGCTTTTGGGCATACCAGAGCGCGTCGCACAGGATCAGGCGCCCTTCCGCGTCCGTGGAGTTGATCTCCACTGTAAGCCCGTCCGCGGTCGTGACAATATCACCCGGTTTGTAGGCCGCGCCGGAAGGCATATTTTCAGTGGCCGGCACAAGACAGAGCAGATTTTGTCTGGCTCGCAAATCCACCAGCGCGGCAAAAGCCAGAAGCACGGCCGCTCCGCCGGCCATATCGGTTTTCATCTCGCCCATATTGGCGGCCGGTTTTAGAGAGATGCCGCCACTGTCAAAGGTCAGACCTTTGCCGACCAGCGCGATCTTGGGTTTAGCGCCGCCGTTTAAATACTGCAAAACGATAAATTTGGCCGGTTCCGCGGCGCCCTGCGCCACCGCGCCAAAAGCGCGCAAACCGGCTCTCCGTACTTGCGCCAAGCTAAGAGTTGAGAGTTTAACTTTTGGCTTTTTGCTTATGCTGGTCGCGACTTTGGCCAGATAAGACGGCGTTACGACATTGCTGGGCAGATTGACCAAGTCTTTGGCTTGATCCACTGCCGCAAAAATTATTGCCGCGCGGCTGGCTAGTTTAGGCAAATTTGGATACCGGCCGAGCAAATAAACCTGCGCGATTTTTTCCGGCGGATTTTCTTTAGTTTTTTTGTGCAGACCGGCAAATTTATAATCCGCCAAATAACAGCCTTCGAGAAAAGCCGCCAGGTCAAAAATTTTGGGCAACTCCGCGGCTACACGCGTCAGCTTGGCCTTGGCTGCGGCCTTGAGCAAATGATAGGCCGCCAACCGCGCGCCGTCCGGCGTGAAATTCTCACGCGCGCCCAGGCCGATCAGAAAGGTCCGTCCCTGCGCGGTGTCGTAAGCATAGACTTCGTCTTTTTTACCCTGAAAAACTTTGGGACGTGGACTGGCGTCGCTCTCAAAAACAAAAATCCCCTGCGCGGCAAATTCTTTTTTATAAACGGGCGCGCTGCTAAATCTCATGTTTGATCCTCCGCTTGGCGCGTCGCAAAGCCGCAACTACCTGCGCCGGAGCTGTGCCGCCGTATACGCCGCGCATTTTGAGCGAGCCTTCCAGCGCGATATATTTGTAAATATCTCGCTCTATTTTCGGCGAAAAAGTTTGATATTCATTCAAGGTTAATTCCGGCAAAGTTTTGCCCTGCTCCAGAGCATAACGCACAAGGCGTCCGGTGATCTCGTGCGCTTCCCGAAAAGGGATATTTTTACGCGCCAGATAATCCGCCAGATCCGTCGCAGTAGAAAAACCTTTAGCCGCATCTGCAGCCATTTTGTTCGCGTCGAAACGCGCCGTCCGCCACAGGCCAGTCATGACCGGCAGACAGGCCGCCACAGTTTGCACTGTGTCAAAAAGCGGTTGTTTATCTTCCTGCAAATCGCGGTTGTAGGCCAGCGGCAAACCTTTCAGAATGGTAAGCATATTCAACAAATTGCCGATCACCCGTCCGGCCTTGCCGCGCGTCAGCTCCGCGACATCGGGATTTTTTTTCTGCGGCATGATCGACGAGCCTGTCGTATAACTGTCCGCCAGCTCCACATAGCCGAACTGTACGCTGTTCCAGAGTATCAATTCCTCGGACATGCGGCTCAAATGCACCATCAGCAAGGCGGCCGCGGCTTGGAACTCCACCAAAAAATCGCGGTCGGAGACGGCGTCCAGAGAATTTTCGGACAGCGCGGCAAAACCCAACGCTTTGGCGGCAGCCCGCCGGTCGAGAGGATACGCCGAGCCGGCCAGAGCCGCCGCGCCCAGCGGCAGAACATCCACTCGTTTTAAAATATCCGCCAGCCGTTGCCGATCCCGCAAAAACATTTCCACATAAGCCAAAATATGATGCGCCAGCAACACCGGCTGGGCGATCTGCAAATGAGTCAGGCCGGGAAGGACAAGCGTTTTATTTTTCTCCGCCTGCGCCAGCAAAGCCGCACAAAATAAGCTCAACTGCTTGGACAGCAAAATTATTTTAGCCTTGAGATAAAGGCGAATATCCGTCGCCACCTGATCGTTGCGGCTGCGGCCAGTGTGCAGTTTTTTGGCGGCGGCACCGATCTTTTGCGTGAGCGCGGTCTCGATATGCATATGAATGTCTTCCAGCGCCGGATCAAATTTGAG
>JAISEH010000103.1 GCA_031264205.1 Candidatus Margulisiibacteriota bacterium | reverse complement strand
AGTCGCGCACGGCGCGGGAATGGCGGCAGGCGCATCTGGCTAAGATCACACCCGGGCCGCTGGAAAAAGATCTGCCGCAGCGCGAGCTGAAAAAACGCCGCGCCGCGCGTTTATTTTTTTGGCTGGCATTTTATTTTCACTTGAGCGTTTATCTGCTGGTATCGCTACTGTTGCTCAGCATCAACAAACTGCTTTTTGCCGAAACTTTTTGGCTGATACCCTGCGCGGCGTGGGGACTGGTGGTCTTAATTCACTATCTGCTGACTTTCACGGGATTCGCGCCGCAATTGGAAAAATGGCGCGCCGCGCGCATAATCCGGCTCAACGCCGGACTGCCGCTGACCCGTGAAAATATTCGCGAGGCGACTATATTTTTTGGCTTTCAGCTGGTCTGTCAGGCGCACGCGGTTTTATTCGGCCTGGTAATAATTTTTCTTTTTGGCCTCGCCAGAATAAACCAGCAGCACAGCGCGGGCTGGCTGCTTTACCCGTTTTGCGGCTGGGGTATTATTCTGCTGGCACACTGGCTGGTGACATGGGTGATTATCAGATTTTCCAGGACGGTTCGATAAACAATCCTGACCTGTTTTAAAATGGTATTGTTTGCTCGATTTTTAATTCAGTAAATTTCTACTTGCTAACCAGCAATTTTCCGCCTTCATCAAGGCTGAGCGTGGTCAGGCCGTTGTCCAGAAAATTTTCGATATAGTTGAGCGAGATGTCATTTAGCATACCGCAAAGTTTCTCGATAGCCAGCCGGACAACACGTCTGGCCAGCGCGCGGTGGCAGCTCTGCAAAGCCACGGCGTCGAGCTTGATACGCGCCGGATTTTCACCCACGACGATCTCGGCATACAGCCGCCGCGCCTCAGTATCCAGATACTCGTCATCGGCGCGCAAGATCTCGGCTGTGCGGCGCAGACCTTCTTGATAATTGGGATTGATTTCTTTGAGCTGCGGTAAAATCTCTAAACGCAGCTTGTTGCGCGTGTAGGCGGTGTCCGTATTGGTCTCGTCTTCCTGAAAAGTCAGAGCGTGTGCGGCGGCGTACGCGAGGATTTCCTGTTTAGTAGCTTGCAGCAAAGGCCGTACCAGACGCACCCCTTGTTCGAGGCGTTCCGGCGCTATGCCGGACAGACCTTTCGCCGCCGCCCCGCGTAGCAATCTAAACAGTATCGTCTCCGCCTGATCGTCGGCATGGTGCGCCAGCGCCAGAGTGTCGTATTGATGCAGACGCGCTTCTTGGAAAAAGAATTCATAACGCGCTTTCCGGCCGGCGTCTTCCAGCGAGAGACCGGATTGTTTGGCCAGAGCCGGCACATTTTTAATACCCAGATGAAAAGGCAGACCGTATTTAGCGGCCAGATTTTCCACAAAATTCGCGTCGCGTTCGGCGGCAGACTGACGAATTTGATGATTAAGATGCGCGACAGCCAGAGTGAAACCGAGAGATTTTTTCAGATCACAAAGCAAATCCAGCAGGACAACAGAATCCGCGCCGCCGGAAACAGCGGCCAGCACTTTATTTTGCGCGGTGAATAAAGCGGTGTTGAAAAACATGATTTATTTTAAGCTCAAAAGCTAAAAAAAAGAACAGTTTTATCATAAAAAACACAACAGAAAATATCAATGCAACTCTTAAAAGCAACTTGCGAATTATTTCTGTAGTTACTAATTAAGAAAGGAGTTGATGGTTATGAAAAAAACATTGTTGATTTCGCTGATCGTCATGGCGCTGGGAACCGCGGCCGCTGTCGAGGAAACACCGACGCTTAATTTCGCGGAAGAACTGATGGTTCCGACTATCGAAATAATCGCGTAATTTTGTCATAACAGCCGGAATGGATTTCTCCCCCGATCTATTCCGGCTTTCCCTTTAATATATGTAAGATTTCAACAAAACCGGTTCGCTTTTGAGCATTGAGTTAAAGGAGAGTTTATCCAAACCCAGCGCCACAGCCAGATTGTAGCGGAATTGCGCCCAGCCGTTCGCGGCCGGCACATTGCGGACAATGCGCGCGCGACCGGTTATTTTCGCGCCTTTTTTGGCGGCCTCCAGCGTGTCGCTAAATGTGCCGAGTTTATCGACCAAGCGCAAAGTCTGAGCGCGTTTGGCGGTGTAGATTTTGCCCTGCGCCAGCGGCTCCACTTCATCAACATGCAGATTGCGTCCCAGTGCGACCGCCAGCTTGAATTGATCGTAAACCACCGCCTGATAACGCAGGAGCATCGTCATTTCTTCCTCGGTAAGTTCGCGCCCCGGCGCGTTCATATCCGCATGTTCGGCTGTCTTGATCGTGTCCTCTTTGATGCCCCATTCTTTGTACAGTCCACCGGCTTTCAAAGTCTGGCCGATCACGCCGATGCTGCCGACCAGCGCGCTGGGATTGGCATAAATCTCATTGGCCGCAGCCGCAATATAGTAGCCGCCCGACGCGGCAATATTGCCCACGGAAGCCACCACGTATTTTTTCTTGTCGCGCAGTTTTTGCACTTCTTTGTAGATGCGGTCCGCCGCGAAAGGCGAGCCGCCCGGTGAATTGATGCGCAGGATAACAGCTTTGATATGATCCTGTTGGCGTATCTCACGCAGTTCAGCCACTATCGTATCAGCGCCGGAGTGTTTGCCGCCAAATAAAGTATCGGAATAAGAAACGCCGTCGATCAGCTCGCCGTCAATGTCCACCACCGCGATCGTGCGAAAATCTGGAATAATAAAATTACTTCCCTCGAAACTGACCAGTTCGCCCGGACTGATATAACGCAAATCGCTGGAAAGCTCGTCGGCATTTTGTGTGGTGAGTCTGAGCAGCGCGCGCAGTTGATTTTCCGCTTCGTCATAATAACCCAGCGCGTCGATCAAATGGTAATCCAGCGCTTCCTGGGCGGTGATAATCCCGCCGTCGGCAATATCGGCCATATTTTGTGTGGAGATCTGCCGCGCGTTTTTGAGCGAAGCGGACAATTCGTCATTTATGTCTTTGACTAACTGCTCGAGATGCTCGCGCTGTTTGTCCGTGAAACCGTCATTCCAGGGATTGAGCGCGTCTTTGTATTCACCGGTGTGGATCACCAGCGGCGTCAGGCCGAGTTTTTCCAGCAAGCCCTTGTAGCGTGTCACGGTCAGCGCGCGGCCAGCCGGAGTCAGCGCGCCCAGCGAGGGCATGATGATCTTATCCGCCGCGGTCGCCAGATAATAAGCATTGGCGGA
>JAISEH010000061.1 GCA_031264205.1 Candidatus Margulisiibacteriota bacterium | reverse complement strand
CTTTTTGGCAATATTGCTCGCGATGGCGCGGTCGTGAAACAATCAGCGGTCGCTCCCGAAATGCTCCGGCACAGTGGTCCGGCGCGGGTTTTTGACAGCGAGGATGCGGCTTATCAGGCGATCACCGGCGGCCAGATCAAAAAAGGCGATGTGGTGGTGATTCGCTACGAAGGTCCCAAAGGCGGTCCGGGTATGCGGGAAATGTTGCTGCCGACTTCGACTATCGCCGGCATGGGTCTGGACAAAGATGTGGCGCTGATCACCGACGGCCGTTTTTCCGGCGCGACACGCGGCGCGTCGATCGGCCATATTTCCCCTGAGGCTATGGCCGGTGGCGAGATCGCTTTGCTTAAAAATGGCGATATTATTGAGATCGATATTCCAAATAAAACGCTCAACGCGCGGCTTTCCGCGGCAGAATTGGAAAAACGTCGCCAAGCCTGGCAAAAGCCCGAGCCGAAAATCAAAACCGGCTATATGGCGCGTTACGCCAAATTGGTGACTTCGGCGAATTTAGGTGCGGTCGTACAGTAAATGGAGCTGGGAGTAAAAATATTTCGCGGCGGAGAAAATCTGCCGCCCGAAATCGGTCGGCTGGAAAAAGAGATCGCGGTCGATAAAACTTACGTGCTGTACGCCGGCAATGAAATTGCGGGCTGGACGCAAATACTCAAACACGATACCGGACAATACGAATTGGGTTATTTGGAGATTGTGCCCCAATATCGCGGCAAAAAATACGGCCGTGCGCTGACGCATTTTGCCCTGTATGAAAACGCGGCGCGCGAAATCTACGCGTTGACTATTATCCCGAAATTTTTTGAGAAACTCGGCTTTGTCCGCGCGGAATTTCCGCCCTTTGTCGACCACAATGATCCGGAGTGTCAGGCCTGCGATCCGGCGCACTGCGCGGCGTTGCTTTTCACCAAGCCGGCCGATCTGGTGCGTTACGGTGCGGAGGAAAAACTCCTGCGAAAATACGAGCAGGATATTGTCATCGGCCGCAATTTTATGGGCAGCGAGTTTTCCGCGGCCAATGAAAAAACCTGGACACACGCCGAGAATATTTATTTTTTGGAGATAGATAATTTTTTGTTTCTGGTGGCCTATCCTCTGGCCGAGGAGCCTTTTGGCGTGGTCTGTCCGTACCGCAGTATTCCCGACGCCGCGCTAGATAAATATTTTACCCGTCTGCGCGAACTGAAGATAAATCAACTGGCTTACGTGAATGCGCAGGTCTGCTATTTGCTGCATAAATATTCCGGCGCGCCGAAATTAAAATTTCAGGAAGACAGGGATAATTTTGATTATTTGTACAAAGTCAGCGATTTTGCGACGTACGCCGGCGCGCGTTTTGCCGATAAACGCAATCGCTTGAAAAAATTTCTGCGCAATAATTCTCCGGCGGAAATAATCCCCTACCGGCCGGAATTAAAAGAACTGTTTTTGCATTTTGCCGAAAAAAGATTTGCCGCCATGCAGGTCGGCGTGATCTCCGCGGAAGTTTTAAAACTGGGTCTGGAGCAAAATCTTTATCAGGGTTTTCTGGTCAAGATCGGCCGCGCGGAGATCGGTCTGCTTTTGTACAGTGAATTAAATCCGCGTACGGCGATCGTGCATTTTGAGCTGATCGACGAAAATTACGACGGCGTTGCGCAGTTTATGAATAATTATCTCGGTCAGGCTTTGTCCGGCAAATACACTTTCATCAACCGCGAGCAAGATTTGGGAATTGTCGGGCTGCGTAAATCCAAACTTTCTTACAATCCGTACCGGCTGGTCAAAAAATACGCGGTAACATTCTGAATTATGCTATAATATTAAAGAACTTTTTTTCGGGGGAATAAATGTTTTCAAGATTTACAGAAAAAGCCATACAGATCATCATCGCTGCGCAGGAAGCGGCGCGGGAATTTTCCAGCGATTCGCTCGGCACCGATCATTTGTTGCTGTCCCTGCTGGAGTCTGCCGACAAAAATGACATCATCAACAAAGTGCTGGCCAAAATAAACGTCAACCGCGACGAGCTGATCGACGATTTGGAGGAAATAATTTCCAGCAAAGCCAAGCCGGTCGTGCCGGATAATATTCCGTTTACGCCGCAGGTCAAACGCGCTCTCGGCTACGCTTGGGAAGAAGCGCGGCAGCTGGGACATTCTTCGGTCAGCGTGGAACATCTTTTCCTGGCCTTATTGCGCGATCCGGACAGCACGGTGGCCAAAGTGCTGGGCGCGCGCAATGTCGCTTTGCTGGCCGCGAAAAATGCCATACTCAGTCTGCTGGGGCCGGAAGTCAAGCCCGGCGGTACGGAATACAAAAAACCGGCGGACACTCCGCTGCTCAATGAGTTTGCGCGCGACCTGACCAATCTGGCGCTGAATAATAAACTCGATCCGGTAGTCGGCCGCGAGCGTGAGATCGAGCGCATCGTACAGATCTTGAGCCGCCGCACCAAAAATAATCCGGTGCTGACCGGCGACGCCGGTGTGGGCAAAACCGCGATCGTCGAAGGCCTGGCGCAGCGTATTTTGCGCAAAGAAGTGCCGAAAAATCTGCTCAGCAAGCGCGTGGTGACTCTGGATCTGGGTTTGATAGTTGCCGGTACCAAGTACCGCGGTGAATTCGAAGACCGCATGAAAAAATTATTAGCCGAAGTCAAAAAAGCCGGCAATGTGATCATGTTTGTTGATGAACTGCACACGATGGTCGGCACCGGCTCCACCGAAGGCTCGCTCGACGTGGCCAATATGTTCAAACCAGCGATGGCGCGTGGCGAAGTGCAAATCATCGGCGCGACGACGCTCGATGAATACCGCAAATATATAGAAGACGATTCCGCGCTGGAGCGGCGTTTTCAATCCGTGCTGGTCGATCCGCCGAGCAGCGAGGAAACCTTAAAAATTTTGCAGGGCATTATCGGCCGTTATGAGGAATATCACGAGGTGAAATTTTCGCCGGAGTCGCTGGAAGCGGCGGTGAGTCTTTCGGTGCGCTATATTACCGACCGGCAGCTGCCCGACAAAGCGATCGACCTGATCGACGAAGCGGCGGCGCGTGTAATACTCAAGGGCAAAAAAGCCGTGGTCAGCGCCGAGGATATTGCTGAGATCGTGGCGCTTTGGAAAGGCATTCCAGTCACGCAGGTTTCCAAAAACGAGGCCGAGCGGCTGCTGACTATGGAGACGGAATTAAAAAAACGCATCATCGGTCAGGATGAAGCGATTTCCGCGCTGGTCAAGGCGATCAAGCGTGGCAAGGCCGGACTCAAAGACCCCAAACGTCCGATCGGTTCTTTTATTTTTCTGGGCGCGTCGGGCATGGGCAAAACCGAGCTGGCCAAAGCGCTGGCGGAATTCATGTTTGGCCAGCAGGAAAATATGGTGCGCATCGACATGTCTGAATACACGGAGAAACACACAGTGTCGCGGTTGGTCGGCGCGCCGCCCGGCTATATCGGCCATGACGAAGGCGGCCAGTTGACCGAGCCGGTGCGCCGCCGTCCGTACTCCGTGGTGCTTTTTGACGAGATCGAAAAAGCCGCGACGGAAGTGCACAATATTCTTCTGCAAATCATGGATGACGGGGTTTTGACGGACAGCAACGGCCGCAAAGTGGATTTTAAAAATACCATTGTGATCATGACTTCCAATGTCGGCACGCAGGCGCTGAAAAAAGACACGACTTTTGGTTTTATTGCCGGTGATGACCGCAGCAAAAGAAGTTATGAGAAGATCAAAGAAACTGTAATGAACGAATTGAAAAACGCTTTTCCGCCGGAATTTTTAAACCGCCTGGACGACACGATAGTTTTTCGTATGCTGGACAAAGACGATCTGCAAAAGATCATCCGTATCATGCTGGCGGATCTGAACAAACGCCTGACCAATCACAATATGGC
>JAISEH010000058.1 GCA_031264205.1 Candidatus Margulisiibacteriota bacterium | reverse complement strand
GCCGTTCGGCCAGCGCTTCGGCGTAATCATAATTGAAACTGCCGGCGTCCGTTTTTAACTCATATTTTTTCTGAAATTGAAAGCTATTGCCGTCCACAGAGTAGAGCGTGTACTGCGGCCACAGTAGCGGATTGAAAGCTGACTCCTGCAGCAGCTCCACGCTCAAAATATTGGCTTCCGGCGCAGATTTCAACGGCAGCAGCTCCGCGCGGCCTTTGCCCAGCAGCGCGATCTGCCAGTAAAGTTTCACGATTTTTTGATTTTCGTAATAAAGCGGTATGTAATACTCGATCATGCCGTGGCGCGCCAGCGAAAGCCTGCTAAACTGCACATACTGGCCGCCTTTTTTCTCAAAAACCGGTATGCCGCTGTAATGAAAAAGCGCGCCGCTCGGCGTCTGCACATCGGCTTCCAAAAAGAAACCAAAACCTTCCCATTGATTGAGACCGGTCTCGATATTTTGCAAATCAATATTCATTTGACCACGCAGCAGATTGGCCGCGGCCGGAATATCGATTTCCGTTTTGACCGCCGACCAGCCGCCCGCGCTCCAATTATTGAAAACCAATTTGCGCGTCGCCTGCGGCAGATTTTCCTCCACGTAAGCGCCCTGCACAGTCCAGCTCAAAGGCTGGCCGTTGATATTGTCGTAAAAAGAACCGTCGTTGGGCAGGAAATTGGCGGCATTGTGCGTCTGCAAAGCCGGACGGATCACGATATTGTTAACCTCAGCGCGTCCCAGAAAATAATGACGCTGATCGGGACGATCGTCCCGCGTATCGTTGATGCGGACAAAATTCATCCTGATCTGCGCGTATTTCGCGCCGCGCTCACGCGGCACCACAAATAAATTTTTACGGGTCTGCGCGGCATTGAGCGCCGCGTCGACGCGCGGATAACGCTCGGCGCCATTGTCCGCCGGATACACCTGCTCGCCGTTTTCGTCAAAATAAATCAGCTCAATAGCGTTGTTTGCCCAGCTCGGCGGTTCGCCGTATTTTTGCAAATCAGAATTAAACAACGCCGCGATTTCTAATTCCTCAATCTCGGCCACACTGAAAATATTTGTATAAAAACCGCTATATTCGCGGGGATTTTGCAAATTGTACTTAATGCTCCGCCGCGCCGGATCGATAGTCAGCGCGCGGTCGCCGACAAAAAGCCCCAAACCCGCCGGCGGCAGATAAACAGAATTTGCGCCGTTCAAAACCAGCGGCGCGCCGACTTTGAACAGTTTTTCCACATCGAGTTTTTCCGCGCCTTTTTGCAAAGCGACTCTTTTTAGGACAAAGGTCTCGACGGTCGCGCCGCGTTTGGCCTGGTCATAATCCGGCGCGCCGGAAATTTTTAAGATTATCTCCAGCCGCGCGGCGTCTCTGGCCACGATAAATTCGTGTTCCAGAACTCCGCTGTAAGCTTCAATATTCGGCGTGCGGTTTAAGACCGAGAAAATCAAATCATCATTGTAGCCGATGACTTTGCCGTTTTGGTCATATTGCACCACATCGAGAAAAGCGTTTTGCCAGCCGTAATAACCGGAGCGCAAATTCCGCGCGTCGTACCAGGCCGTCAGACGCGCCACGCCTTTTAATCCGGCCAATGCTTGAGTATCGTCAAAACTGCCCAGCGAAATTATCGTCCAGGCATAGGGGTCTTGTTTGTTCTGTATCGTCAAATTTTCCAGATTTTCCACCGCGGCTTGAGGGTCATTGGCGATAACACTAATATTGAAGCCGTTCGCGCCTTTGGGCAAATAATTTTTTTTCTGAAAATAAATGTCACTGGCAAAATCTTTTTTGTATTTCTTATAAAAATTCTGCGCGGCTGCCAACTCGGCCTGCGGGAAATAATAATAATGAGCCGGCAGGACAGCGCCACTAAATATTGTCTCGGGCAGGCCGCACTCGTCTGCCAAAATCTCTCTGTCACGCGCCGACAAATTGCCCAGCTGACGGGACTGCTCCGGAGAGAGCACGGCCTCCGGCTGCTCGGCGCCTAAATAAAAATGATAAAATTGCGTCTGCCCGCTGCTGCCGGCATACAGGCCGCTGCCGGTAGAATACGCGCCCGGAATATCATGCTGCCAGTTGGTGCGCAGTCCGCCGCGCACATCCGTCAGAGTCACCGGCGAAGAATTGGTGATCGCAAAAGTCTGACCGTTTTCCAGCCGCGCCCAAAACCGCGCGTTGGCCGGATCGGGAATTTCCAGCCAGCCGGTGATAATATTATTCCGTCCCCCAAAATTTAAATACTGGCGATTGTCTGTACCCGGAATATTCCACCACACCTCATAAGTCCGGCCGTCTTTGATCACAAAAAACGACGGCGCTAAACGCGCCGCGTCCGCGGAGCCGGTGTATTCAGAAATGAAGTATAGTTTTTTGCCGATATATTCGTGGACAAAAGGATAATTGCGCAAATACATTGTCGCGGTCCATTTATCCCGGTCTTTAAGATTTTTGGCCAGCGCCGGCGCGGTCGGCCGGTCATAGCCGCTGTTGTAAAGATTCCAAAAGCCGAAATAAGTCCAGTCGTTTTGCTCGTATTCCGCGGCAAACAGCACTGTCATGATGGCCATCAGCACGGCCAGACGTTTCAGCATATTTTTCTCCTTTTTAACTCTGACTCAATAAATGGCCGAGTTTATTTTTCTTCGCGTCTAAATAACGGTGATTGTGCTGGGTCGGCTCAATGATCAGCGGTTCGCGGCCAGTGATCTTGATGCCATAACCTTCGAGGCCGACAATTTTTTTGGGGTTATTGGTCAGCAGGCGTATGGAACGCACGCCCAGACTTGCCAAAATCTGCGCGCCGATGCCGTAATCGCGCAGGTCTGCCGGGAAACCCAGCTCTTCATTGGCCTCCACCGTGTCGCGGCCTTCTTCCTGCAATTTGTAGGCTTTCAATTTATTGACCAGACCGATACCGCGGCCTTCTTGTTTCATATAGAGCAGGATGCCACGGCCTGCTTTTTCGATAGCCGCCAGCGCGCGCTCCAGCTGCACGCCGCAGTCACAGCGCAGTGAGCCGAACACGTCGCCGGTCAAACACTCAGAATGCACACGCGTCAGCACATCCTCGCCGCTGACCTCGCCCTTGAGCAAAGCGAGATGCTCATGGCCGGAATTTTTTTCGCGAAAACCGACAGCCTTGAAAACGCCATGCGTGGTCGGCAATTGCACTTCCTCGGTGCGCTCAACCAAAATATTCTGGCGCAGACTGTATTCGATCAAGTCGCGCACAGTGTAAATATTTAATTGCTGCTCCGCGGCAAAAACGCGCAAATCGTCCAAGCGCGCCATAGTTCCGTCAGGTTTGATAATCTCGCAAATAACCGCCGCCGGAGACAAACCGGCGTACAACGCCAGATCGATAGCAGCCTCGGTATGACCGGCGCGGCGCAGCACTCCACCGGTTTTAGCGATCAGCGGGAAAATATGCCCCGGGCGGTTGAAATCCGCGGCTGTTGCTTGCGGATCGGCCAGCAATTTGGCGGTGACAGCTCTGTCCGCCGCGGAAATACCTGTCGTGACGCCGTGTCTAGCCGCCGCGTCGACTGAAACTGTGAACGCGGTTTTTTTAGGGTCTTCGTTGTTCTGCACCATCGGCTGAATACGCAGCCGCGCGGCTGTTTCGGCGGTGATCGGCGCGCAAACCAGCCCTTTGCACTGGGAAATCATGAAATTGATCTTTTCCGGCGTGATAAAATCCGCCGCGCAAACCACATCGCCTTCGTTTTCGCGAGCTTCGTCGTCGACCACAATGATCATTTTGCCTTGCTTGATTTCAGCAATCGCCTGTTCGATTTTACTCATACCGAAAAATTATATCATGAGCCGTGCCACAAAAACCAACCCGCGTTAAGCGGGGTCGGCGCACATTATAGCCGCCATGTCTAACGCGGCAAGCAATTCCGGCGCAACAGTGGAAACCACTAAAGCCCCCTGCCTCTCCAGCCTAAGTATGAAAATTAATTGTTTGGGTTAGCTGTACTTTTCCAGAAAATCTATCAGTCCCAATAGATAAGTTGAATCTAAAATAAATGCCGAAATCAGAATGTTGGTGTCAAGCGCTATGCGCATAATTAGTTTTCCATATTTCCTCTCTGACTTCATCCACCAAAGAAACTATATCTTGCTCATTCTTTAAATCGAGCCGTTCCGCTTCACCGGCAAAGGCTTGCCGCATTTCCGCAAAAGCAGTTTTTGCTGCGTTAGCTAAAATAATCCGGCCATTTTCCTCGATAAAAACCGCTCTGTCTCCGTCCCGTAAACCGAGTTTCCGGCAGATAACAGCAGGCAACGTTATCTGTCCATTGTTAACTCTGACTATTTCCGGCATTTTTCATTCCTCCGCGTTAGTTGGCTATTTATAATTATATCACACGCCGCCCCCTATCTCCCTCCGCCCACCGCGCAGGGGATAGAGAACACTTTAAGGTATTATTTTCTAGTCACACTCATCAGTGTAAACCCATTGTCGTACAGTTCATCGCAGGATAGGTCAATATCGCCATTCCAACTAATGCCATAACCACCAGTATCAACTTTGACCTGCTCAAACAGACCGGCGACATAAGTCAATGGCTTAAAGGCTTCTAACTCTGCAAATAACGGCTTGACATCATATTGTTTTAATTTCTTGTCTTCAAACCGCACCAGAAGATTATAGTTCGGCAAAGGTTTGACTTTTTTTACTTTATGAAACATCTGTTACTCCAGCGGCGGAAGTTTTTGTATTTTTTGCGTTTCCCAAATATTCAACAATTTCGTTTTATATTTTGTCGTCCATTCTTTGGCCATAGCCAAAGCTTTGGCTGGCAAATCGCCCTCAATAAGTTTTTGGGTTTTAATATTTATTGCGCCCATATATTCACCATACAAGACATGCACATGCGGTGGATTATGCTCGCTGCCTTTAAAGTACATTTTTATAACCAAACCATAAAATCTAGATATTTCCGGCATTTTTCATTCCTCCGCATTAGTTGGCTATCTATAATTATATCACACGCCGCCGCCCTACCTCTCCAGTTTGACCAACTACCGCATCAATAACTCGCCAGCAATCCTGTTGCCGGAGTTCTTTTGCTGACAAATATCGCGTCGCCGACAGGTTTGGTCAATGTGAATATACCGTACTGTGGGTCATTGGGTTTACCTGCGGCGGCTATCAAAGCGCCATTTGGCGACAGGTCTTTATACACCCTCTCCTAAAGTCCGTTATTCAAAGAAGCAAGCGTTTGACTTATCGATTTATCCATTGCCTCAGTAAAGGCATCGCCGTCAGCGACAACAGCCAGCCAAGAACGCGCCTGTATTCCGCAAATCACCTCATAATTTGCTCTGTTTGGCGTTGTATAAAAATCGGTCAATGACCGCGTCAGCAGTTCTTAAGGAGTGATCATATTTTGGGTGGATTTTTTCCAGCCGTCAAACACCACCGCCGGTATCAGCGCGGCCTGCTCGCGGACGGCGTCAATAGCCGATTGAGAAAAATCGCCACTATTTCGCATCGCAGATGATAAGGCTTCCAGCGAATTGGCAGGCGGAAGCGTATTAACCACATCGTTTGCATCCTCATAACTTAAAATATATTGATTATTAGTATTGCGCGTCAACACAGCATTGTAAGAACCTCTAGTACCACCTCTTAACAAAAAACTTACCTTATTAAACTGCGCGTCGACTTCCGCGGCTATGCCTTGCGCCATGAATTTTCTGATGTCCGCCTCGCTGACCTGGCTGCGGTCAGTAATGAATTTGAGCGCCGCCGCGTAGGGAGCCGCGTCTTTGCCGGAAAATCTAGCCATTTGCATTTCCATATATGTGGCCGCGCCTAATTTCAAATCCGCTAATTTAGGATTATTGGCAGGGAGCATTTCCACCGCTTTTGCCGGACGTATATCTACCACACCGGCAGAATAAGATAACAAGGCTATTTCCAATGGAGTATCAACTAATGTTTGACTACCGCCAAACTTGGCAACATTATCATAATAATCATTATCCTCTACGGCTAACTCATAATCTAAATCTAACTTTTTATCTCTGTCCAAAAAATAAGAACTATATTGATGCACATTTAACAATCCAATATTTGACATAAAACGCCTCCTAATAATTTATTTCATTCTACAAAAATCCCACAGCAAAAATCAATACATAACCCTACATAAAGGTATCGATAGTTATATCGGGTTGTCCTACCTATTTTTTCTGGTGTGTATAAACCGGTCAAAAATGGGTATTTGTCAGTTGGGGGGATTTCAAAAATGAGGATTTTGCTTTGTAGTTTTACTTTAAATCCGGCATTATCAACAATATTATCTACTGCCGACTACCAAAAAGCATCTCGTCTTGCCGAACGAGGAGATGATAAAAGTATAGCAGCATTAAATAGTTTTCTGTCTGAAAAAGAT
>JAISEH010000037.1 GCA_031264205.1 Candidatus Margulisiibacteriota bacterium | reverse complement strand
TCGATCCGCGTCGGCAAACCCAGCGGCCCCGCCAGATCGAGAATATTCTCGCCAGCTTTCAGATTCACCAATTGATGTGTGGTTTTGCCCACCGCCTGCACGATCAAATCGATCGTCCCCGCGGCAATATCTTTGTCCGCGACAGTCAGCGGTATGCGCTCGCCGTTTTGGTCTATGCGCAAAATGATGAACTGCCCGGCCTGATGTTTGGCGGCGATTTCCGGCGCGGCCACCGTCAAGCGGTATACATTCTCGGACAAGCGTTTTACTGTTTTGATCTGCGCCATAATGCGGTAATATAATACAAACCCTCGTCTTAGGAAACCCTGATTTTTCCGCGTGTTGTATTTCTAGAATTAGTCATTTAAAATTTAACCCATGTTGAATTTTCCGGTTACGCCAAATATGCCGCTGGTTTTTCTCGCGGCTTATCTCCTCGGCGCTTTGCCTTTTGGCGTTATCACAGCGAAGCTTTGCGGCGTGGATATTTTTCAGGTCGGCTCCGGCTCGACCGGCACGACCAATGTCATTCGCGCCTGCGGCAAAAAGTGCGGTCTGGCGGTTTTCACGCTCGATGTGGCCAAAGGCGCGCTGGCCACTTATTTGGGTTTGCTGTTTTTTCCGGTGGCCGCTGATCCCCGCAACGCCTGGCTGGTGATCATCTGCGGTTTTTTGGCGCTGGTCGGCCATGCGGCGTCGGTGTTTATCGGTTTTCGCGGCGGCAAATCGGCCGCTACCGGTCTCG
This sequence comes from Candidatus Margulisiibacteriota bacterium, assembly GCA_031264205.1. Classification (GTDB taxonomy): domain Bacteria; phylum Margulisbacteria; class Termititenacia; order Termititenacales; family Termititenacaceae; genus Termititenax. The sequence goes on along the minus strand of JAISEH010000037.1, from coordinate 4,042 downwards.
GCGTCGCGCTGGCGCTGGACTGGCGCATATTTTTAGCCGTCGCCATTTTTACCCTGCTCGTCCGGCAAATCAGCGGTTATCAATCCGTCGCCAGTCTGGCGGCCGGCGCGCTCGCGTTGATTTTGTTCCTGATCTTTTCGCCATATCTGGCCTACCAGCTGCTCACGCTCGCCGGAGTGATTTTTGTCTGGATCAAACATATTCCCAACATCCAGCGGCTGATCGCCGGAACGGAAACCAAAATCACCGGGCCGCAAAATGGTTAAAGCGGCGATTCTGGGTTGTGGAGCGTGGGGCACGACGTTGGCCAAAATTTTGGCGGAAAACGGCCATGCTGTAACTATCTGGTGCCACAACGCGTCCATCGCCGCGCAGATCAACGCACACGAGAACAAAGAATTATTGCCCGGCGTTATTTTGCCGGATAAAATTCAGGGCAGCGCCGCGCTGGCGGAAACTTTGCAGGGCGCGGAATTGCTCGTCATTGTCACAGCCTCGCAGTATTACCGGCAAACTGTCCGGCAAATCCAAGGCCTCGTGCCGCCGGATTGCCTGCTTCTCTCCGCGACCAAAGGCCTCGACGAGACCAGCGGCAAACGCATGTCCGAAGTGCTGGCCGAATATTTCACAAATATCGCCGTGCTGTCCGGTCCGAATATTTCGCGCGAGATCGCCGAACAAAAACCGGCTACCGCCGTCATCGCCGCCGAAAATATGGAAACGGCCAAAGCTATTCAAAAACTTTTTAACAACAATTATTTTCGTGTGTACACCAATAACGACGTCGTCGGCACAGAATACGGCGGCGCGCTTAAAAACATTATCGCGATCGCCGCGGGCATCGCCGATGGTCTCCAGCTTGGCAACAACACCAAGGCCGCGCTGCTCGTCCGCGGCATGGTTGAAATGGCCAAATTGACGATCACGCTGGGCGGCAAGTCCGAAACGATTTTCGGTTTGACCGGCATGGGCGATCTCATCACCACCTGCTCGAGCGTTTTAAGCCGCAATCACACTGTCGGCGAGCGGTTGGCGCAGGGACAGAAACTCGCGGAAATCCTGCAAAATCTCAAAGCGGTGGCGGAAGGCGTGCCAACCACCAAATTGGCCTACGCGCTGGCGCAAAACACCGGCACACCGATGCCGCTGACGGAACAAATGTATGGTATTCTGTACGAAAACAAGCCGATCAAAGAAGCCATCGCGGCTTTGATGTCGCGGGATTTGAAAGCGGAGAGTCTATGAGCGAAGCCAAAACAGAATTGGAACTTCAGCCAAACGATGATTTCAAAGTGCAGCTGGAAGTTTTCGAGGGGCCTTTTGATCTGCTGCTGCAATTGATCGACGAGGAAAAGGTTGAAATTTTTGACGTATCGCTCAGCAAGATCACCGCGGCGTATCTGGAGCATTTGCACAAAATGCAGGAATTAAATCTGGAAATCAGCAGCCATTTTTTGGAGGTTGCGGCTTTTCTCATTCATCTAAAATCCAAAAAACTCCTGCCGGAAGACCCCGGCCCCGAGCAAGATCCGGGTTTTGCCGCGGAAAAACGTTTGTTCCTGGAGCGGCTCATTCAATACAAGGCTTTCAAAAATATGACCCAAACTTTGCTGCAGCGTGGGGACGCTTACGCGCACGTGCACACGCGGGATATTATCAACAATGATTATTTGAACACTTTGCCGACGGAAAAAAATATCGTTTTCCGCAACGCGCAGGTCGAGCTGCTGGTCAAAGCTTTCAAGCGCGTCTGGCAAAATTTTATCGTCAGCGGCGCGGACATCACCATACCGCTACCCAAAATTTTTCCGGTGCGCGAAAAAATGCAGCAAATCATCGAGCGTCTGAAAGACTCGCCGGCCGCTCTCCCGCTCTCCGAGTTTTTTCAAAATCTGAACGACCGCAGCGAAATCATCGCCACTTTTATCGCCATGCTGGAGCTTGTGCGGCAGCAGTTTATTCTTGTCGCGCAAAATGCTATATTTGACGACATTGAAATCAGCGCGCGCAAAAATATCAGCGCGCAGCAGGTGGAATTCGACGAAGCCGAATACAACACGGTCGTGGATTTGACGGCCGAAACAAGCGGAGCACAAAAAGAAAATGACGGAAACGACGCCCAGTAATTTATTGCCGCAGCTGGAAATTTTGCTTTTTATGGCGCGGCAACCGTTGCTGCCCGAACAGCTGGCGCGTTATCTGGAAACGCCGGAAGAAACCGCCTTGCAGCTCGTCGCGGAATTAACCGCCAAATATGCGGATCCGGCGCACGGCCTGCAGATCGTCAATGTTTCCGACGGCTATCAATTTGCGACCAAGCCGGAATATTCCAAACCGCTGGAATTGTACATCAACACACCGCAGGAATTTTCGCTGTCCGCGGCGGCTCTGGAAACTCTGACTATTATCGCCTACCGCCAGCCGGTTTCCAAAAGCGCGATCGAGGCGATACGCGGTATCAATTCAGACTGGATAGTCAAGTCGCTGCAGGACAAAGAATTGGTCGAAGAAAAAGGCCAGGCGGACACTGTAGGACGGCCTGTGCTTTACGGCACGACCGAAAAATTCTTGCGCCATTTCGGACTCAAAAATTTGCAGGACTTGCCGCCCGAGCCAAAACTCCAAATGGAAACCGATCAGGAAACAGCCGCGGAAAAATTGCAGCGTTTTGAAGCGGCGCAAACCGCCGAGACGCCGCTCAACGCCGATCCGTTAATTTCTTAAAATTGAATATTTGTTAAAATAGTGTAGAATTACATTCTATGACAGACAATATTTTTGAATCAACAGACAATCCCGCGCCGGAAAAATTGACTCTCGGCCAGCGCCTGAAACGAGCGCGTGAGGCCAAGCAACTGGACCTGGCCGACGCCGCCAGCCATATCAAGATCAAAAAAACTTTTTTGGAACATCTGGAGCAGGACGAGTTCAAAAAACTGCCAAATCTGATCACGGCCAAAGGTTTTGCCAAAGTGTACGCCGCTTTTTTAGGTCTGCCTGTCGAGGAAATCGCCGCGGAATTTAATGTACTTTTCCCCGGTGAGACCGGCCACAAACGCGCCACCGCGGAAGTAAAAGTCGGCCTGGCCGTCGACAAGCGCACATTTTTTCCCAACGGCATGAAACAAATGAACGCGCCGGGGTTTAATAATTTTCACTCCACGCGCAATAAGAAAAACAATAAATGGCTTTGGCGGCTGATCTTGGGCGCGGTGTTGATCGCTGGCGCGCTCGGCATTTTTATTTACAGCATTAATTCCTCGCTGGGCAGCATCACCAATAGCAATCTGCGCCAGCAAAACGATCTCCAGCGGTTGAATTCCAAAGACACGCCGGAATCCAAACAGCAAAACTACAATCCGAACAAGGTTTACATTGACGCCACCGCGTTGAACAGGACTTATATTTCGGTAATCATTGACGGCCGCACGATTTTTCAGGGCAATTTAGAGCGCGGTGACAGCAAGACCTGGGAAGGCGATCAGTACATCAAGATCCGCGCCACGATCCCGCGCAATCTGCGTCTGTACGTCAACGGCAAAGATTACGGCGTGCTCGACGAGCAAGCCACGATGCAGGAAAAAACTTTTTTCACGCCGAGCAGCCAGGAAAAAGCAGCGGACACTCCGCCACCCGCGCCCAGGCCGGCGGTTAATACGCCCGTGCAAACTCCGGAGGCTGCGCCTGCGGTGCCGGTTAATGCAGCGCCAGCCGCGCCTGCGACAACAAATAGAAGTTCGTTTTTTGGTTTTATCTAATCTTTCTCTGCGTTCTTGTACAGGTACTCGAGAAATTCTGGCAGGAATTTTTTATCATACACTAATCCACTAACGAACTTCTCAATCCAATCACCATATGGAAAATTATCATCTTCATGTTCTTCTACCGCATTCCATATGAGCTCAAGTAATTCATCTCTGAAGTAAAAATTAAAATTAACAGATAAAATATCATCTTCGCTCCAAAAGGTGGCAGTATTCATATCCTCGTGTACACGAGATAAGTTATCGAATAAACACGCTCGACAAAAATTCTCTAACAT
>JAISEH010000167.1 GCA_031264205.1 Candidatus Margulisiibacteriota bacterium | reverse complement strand
CGTGAACGCGATAAAGATCGCCGGTCTGGCCATTGCCAAAATCAAAAGCGGCCGCATCGACAGCGAAACCACAACGAATATCGGCCTCATCAAAGGCGGTTCGGCGGGCAACATCGTGCCGGACGAAGCGCTGGTCAAAACCGAAGCGCGCAGCCGCAGTGAGCAAAAACTACAAAAGCAAGTGCGCGCGATGATCGACGCTTTTCAGCAGGCCGCGCAAAAACTGGGTGGCTCGGTGGAAATAAAACGCGAACGCGTGTACGAAGCCGTAAATCAGCCGGCGGATTCGGCGATTATTAAAATCACCCGCGCGGCCGCGCGCAAAATAAATTTACCGCACAAAGTTCTGGCTTCCGGCGGCGGTTCGGACGCGTCGCTGATTTTCGGTTACGGAGTGCCGACTGTGGGACTGGGCATCGGCATGGAAAACGTGCACTCCACACGCGAATACATCACTTTGCGTAATTTAACTTTGCTGCCCAAATATTTACTGGCTTTGCTCCAGTCCGCCAATGCTTATGAACGCGCCGCACGCCGCTAAATTTTTGGATTATTTACTATACGAACGGGGCTACTCGCCGCTGACGGCTGAGGCTTACGCCAACGACTTGAAACATTTTCTCCGGACGTGTCCTGACTATCTGGCTTTAGACCGGCTGGCTCTGGAAAAATACGCCGAGGAGTTACCGGCCGATTTGGAAAGTTCTTCGGTGGCGCGCAAACTCGCGGCGGTTAAAGCGTTTTATAAATTTTTATATCAGGAAGATATTATTCCGCAAAATCCGGCCGCTGATTTAGCCATGCCAAAATTGCCGACGCGTCTGCCCAAAGCCTTGTCGCAAAAAGAGACCGCGCGGATCTTGGAAACGACCGCTCTGTCCGCGCGCGACCGCGCGGCTCTGGAGCTGCTGTATTCCGCCGGCGTGCGTGTGAGCGAGCTGGTGCAGATCAAATTAGCAGGGGTAAACTTCGCCGAGTGTTTTTTAAAAGTCCGGGGCAAAGGCTCCAAAGAGCGCCTCGTGCCTCTATCCGCGCGCGCCCTGGCCGCGCTCAAAGAATATGTCGAGCAAGACCGCGCGGCTTTAAAAAATCCCGCGCCGGAATTATTTCTCTCGCACAACGGCCGCGCGCTGACACGGCAGATGATCTGGCTGATCGTGAAACGTCTCGCGCGGCAGACCGGCTCGCTGAAAAATATTTCGCCACATACTTTTCGTCATTCTCTGGCGACGCATCTGATCGAGAACGGCGCGGACGTGCGCACCGTGCAGGAAATACTCGGCCATGCCAATATTGCCACCACGCAAATCTATACTTCTGTCTCGCGCGAGCATTTGCGGCGCGTTTACGCGACTGCGCATCCGCGGCAGTGAAAGGATTGAAATGGATTTTGTAATTGTGGATATTGAAAACACCAGTTTGCAGCCGCCGAATAATGAGATCATCGAGATCGGCGCGGTGCGTCTGCAAAAAAAGAACGGCAAGTACCAATTGACCGAGCGTTATTCCCAGCTCGTCAAGCCGTTTCACGAAATACCGCCGGTGGTGCAGCATCTGACCGGCATCACCGCGCGGACAGTCAAGGACGCGCCGCGTTTTCGGGAAATCGCCGGCGAGTTTCGGGATTTTGTCGGTGACGCGGTATTTGTCGCGCACAACGCGCAATTTGATTTAAGCCTGATCGACGATTCTTTGGCGCGTCTGGATCAGCCGCCGCTGGGTCGGCCATGCCTGGACACGCAGGACATGGTGGCGATCGCTTTTCCGGCGCAGTCCTCGCACCGGCTGGGCGATCTGGTCAAAAGTCTCGGCATCGAAGCCGGGGAACATTTGCACCGCGCGCTGGCCGACGCGGAGGCCACGGCCAGGCTTTTGCTCAAAAGTTTTGAGGCGATCGCCGCGCTGCCGCCCGCGGTTTTTCAGCAGATGCGCAGATTGTTAAAAGATTATCAGGGCGTGGAAAAAGATGTGCTGGAAATGCTCGCGCAGGATTGGCCGGTAGCGCGCGCCGCCGGTAGCTGGAAGAACGCGATCGGCGAAAAACAACGTTTTGAAAAATCTTTGTACTGGCAGGAAAAAGAAAACGCCGACGCGCTGGATTTGGGTCTCGCGGCGGAATATTTTGCGGCGGACGGCAAATTTAAAGATTTTCCGCATTACGAGCATCGTCCACAGCAGCAGGACATGGCTGCGGAGATAATGGCGGCTTTCAATAACAGCGAACATTTGCTGCTAGAGGCCGGCACCGGCAGCGGTAAATCCGCGGCCTATTTGGTGTCCGCGCTGCTCTGGCTCAAGCGCAACGGCGGACCGCTGGTGATTTCCACACGCACCAAAACTTTGCAGGATCAGCTGGTCGAAAAAGATATTCCGGCGGTGCTCAAACTTTTTCCCGACGATCAGTTCCAGATCATGGTGCTCAAAGGCCGGCAAAATTATGTTTGCTTGCGGCGATTTGAGGAGCTGGCGCGGCAAATGATCCTCAGCAAAAGCAAAGATATTGCCAAGATTTTGCCGCTATTTTCCTGGCTGGTTTCCACCGCGCAGGGCGATCTTTCCGAACTGCATACCAGTATTGAACGCAAATATCATTATCAAATTTGCTCGGATGGCTTGACCTGTCTGGGTGACGCTTGTCCGGACAAAGCGCGTT
>JAISEH010000148.1 GCA_031264205.1 Candidatus Margulisiibacteriota bacterium | reverse complement strand
CAGCCCGGGCCGCCGCGAGTTGGGTCACGGCAATCTGGCCGAGCGCGGCCTCAAAGCTGTCATTCCGCCGCACAAAGATTTTCCTTATACTATCCGCGTGGTGTCCGAGATCACGGAGTCCAACGGCTCCTCATCTATGGCCTCGATTTGCGGCGGCGCTTTGTCGCTGATGGACGCCGGTGTGCCGATCAAGGCGCCGGTCGCCGGTATCGCGATGGGCTTGATCAAAGAAGACCGTAAATTTCAGGTGCTGACCGACATCATGGGTCTGGAGGATCATCTGGGCGACATGGATTTCAAAGTGGCCGGCACGCGCGACGGCATCACGGCTCTGCAAATGGACATCAAAATTGTCGGTGTGACCCGCGAGGTCATGAAGCAGGCTCTGGCGCAGGCCAAAGAAGGCCGGATGATTTTGCTCGATCATCTGCATGACACTATTTCCACGCCGCGCGGCGATCTCAATAAATACGCGCCGCGCATTGAGTCTCTGATGATTCCGGTCGACCGCATCGGCGAGCTGATCGGTCCGGGCGGCAAGACTATCAAGAAAATTCAGGAAAATTACAATGTGGAGATAAATATTGAAGAGGACGGCAAGGTCGATATTGCTTCGGCGGACGGTGATTCGCTGCGCGCAGCCAAGGATTATATCGCCGCGATGATGCGCGAGGTCGAGGTTGGCGATGTTTTTGAGGACGCCAAGGTCGTGAAAATTATCGAGATCGGCGCTTTTGTCGAGGTGGCTCCGGGCAAGCAGGGCTTGGTGCATATTTCCGAGATCGCGCCACAGCGCATCGCGGCGGTGACCGATGTGCTCTCGGAAGGCCAGACCGTCAAAGTGAAATGCGTCAAGATCGATGAGCGCGGACGTTACAATTTCACGATCAAGAACGCCTAGATTTTTACTGAAGTGGACAAAACTGTCAAAATTCAAAAATTGCCCAGCGGCTTGACCGTCTTGGTCGAGGAAATGCCGGTGCGCTCCGCGGCCGTTGGTTTTTTGACCGGCTTCGGCTCCAAACACGAGAAAAATTTTCCGGGCGGCATCGCGCATTATATCGAACACATGTTTTTCAAAGGCACGCTGCGCCGCAGCAAGGCGGACATCGCCGAGCAGATCGACGCGGTGGGTGGCCGCATCAACGCGCATACCGGCAAAGAATACACCACGTATTTTTCGGTGGTGCTGGACAAACATTTTGAGCTGGCGCTCGATGTGCTGTCCGACATGTATCTCAACAGCGCTTTTGCGGAGACCGAGATCGAGCTGGAGCGCAACGTCATTCTCGAAGAGATCAATATGTATGAGGACGCGCCCGATGAAAAAATCCACGATCTGGCCTGCCAGAATATCTGGAACGGCCATATTCTCGGCAACCCGATTATCGGCACGGAAAAATCCGTCAGCAAAATCACACGCGCCGATATTTTGAATTGTCTGAAAGATTTTTACACGCCGGACAATACGATCATCGCGGTGGCCGGCCATGTGTCGGCGACGGAAGTTTTTCAAATGGTCGAGGCCAAATTCGACGGCTTTCGCGGCAAACGCCAGACTCTGGCGGAAGAGCCGGTCAAGATCGTCCCCGGCGTGAAGATCGCCAAAAAAGACACCGAGCAGGTGCATCTCTGTCTTTCCACGCGCGGTGTGTCTTATCAGAGCGCCGACCGCCTGACGCTTTCGCTGTTGTCCTCGGTGCTCGGCGGCAGCATGTCCTCGCGCCTTTTTCAAAATATCCGCGAGAAAAAAGGCCTGGTCTATTCTATTTATACCTACCCGACTTATTATTTAAACGCCGGACTTTTTACTTTGTACGCCGGCACGCAGCTCAAAAATTCGCGGCAGGTGCTCGATCTGGCCTTAAAAGAACTGGCGCTGCTCAAGCGCAACGGTGTGACGCCGGTCGAATTGCAGCGCGCCAAAGAGCAGATCAAAGGTCATTTGGTGCTCAATCTCGAGGACAGCTCCAGCCGCATGAGCCGCTTGCTGAAGTCCCTCTACAATTACGGCGAGATCCACACTGTCGAGGAGATCATGCAAAAAGTCGACGCGGTGACCGGCGACGATGTGCAGCGTCTGGCCAATGAGATTTTTATCAAAGAAGATTTGCAACTCACCGCCATCGGCAATTTCGCCAAAGGCGGATTTTTTCAGGAGTTGGACTGCTGAGCTGTTTTTTCTGACAGCAGTAAAGCGCCAGTACGTTCAGGCGAAATTGACTTTTAGTTTTTTACCGGTTGCTAGAGCGATTTTATTCAGGAAACCCAGAGAAGGATTGTAATTGCCGCTTTCCAAACGGGAGATGTTGGATTGTTTGGTGCCGACCAATTCCGCCAGTTTTTTCTGGGTAAAGTTTTTTTCTTTCCGCACCACAATTATCTTTTCAATAATTTCGTATTCTGTCTGGTTGTTTTTCAATTCCTGACGGACTTCCTTGTTTTTCAGGATTATTTTTTTGGCCTTGTTCCAGTTCATTTGTTTTTCCTCCTTTTATAATCAGCCATACGTTGTACCGCTATTTCCATTTCATTTTGTGGTGTTTTGTTGGTTTTCTTGGCAAAGCCATGCAGCAAAACGCAATGATTGGCATAAAACATAAAATAAAAAATTCTAAAAATGTCCGAGCCTAGTCTTACTCTTAATTCCCAAAGCGGTTTTTCTGCCTCCATTTTGCGGACATGTGGAAAATGTAACTCATTACCAAACTTTTTTAACAGGTCTATTTCTCTATATATTTTTGCCTGTTGTTTTGGCGTCAAGGACAAGATAAATTCTAATACTGGATTATTGCCCTTGGCTTTTTCGTATAACTCAATTACATATTCCACTGACTCATTATATCATATACGATATTAGTGTCAAGAAAGCCGCTTTTCCTGCAACAAACGCCCCAAAGTCACGATATCTAACTGTCATGTATAAAAAACAAATTAGCGATAAAAGTAATGTAAGACATGCTAGTACAAACCCTGAACAAACCTTATGTGAAATGATTGTCTGGAGTTTTACAAATGAATGTTTTCCGCGTGCGACAGGAGCAACTGTTCCCGACGATGAAAAAAATCTGGGGCAGAGATGGTATTGTGTACAACGAAACCATAAATCTCCGACTGATCCTCTGCGAAAACGGATAGATAGAATAAAAAGATTGTTCAAAAGCAAACTTACCAGCTTTGAACAAACCCTGTGTGAAATGGTAGTCTGGAGTTTTACAAATGAATGTTTTCCGCGTACGACAGGAGCAACTGTTCCCGACGCTGAGAAAAATTTGGCACAGAGATGGACTGGTGTACAACAAAGCCATAAATCTCCGACTGATCCTCTGCGAAAACGGATAGATAATATAAAAGGTTTATTCAAGAGAAAATTAACCAGTCCTGAACAAACGCTGTGCGAAATGGTGGTCTGGAGTTTTACGAATGAATATTTGCCGCGTAGAAAAGGAGCAAATGTTCCTGATTATGAAAAAGATTTGGCGCAGAGATGGGAGGTTTCTGTTCAACAAGGGCATAAATCTCCGACTGATCCCTTCCGTGAACGGATAGATAAAATAAAGTCTTTATTTAAGAGAAAAAGAAATAATGGAAATCGTCATCTTGACACCCGCTCCGCCACAATGGAACAACTGGCTCCGCTGGTGCAGGAGCCGCGCGAAATAATTTATCATAAAGATTTTTTGAAACAGGGCACGGCCATTTTAGAAGGCTATTTTCAGACGGACAAAACTAACGGCTTTAATCCGGACGGATTTAACGCGCCGGATAATACGCCGAAACATCGCAAAAATTATTTTGACCAGAATTTTACGCCGGAAGAAAATCAGCAGGCGGTGGAATATGCTTTATATAAAGATATTCAAGGTTTATTGCGGTCTATCCAAAGCAAAACAAATTTTACTCTGCCGAAACCCAATCAACGCCGAACGCCGCCAGTCAGAGAGATTCATAATGAAAATACCGCGCTTCACTCCATAACCGACGCTCTGGATATTGTGCAGGAATATGCGGGCTGGATAACTGACGCGGATTACAAATTATTACAAAACGCCTATCTGGAAGCCGCCGCAGAACCGGCGAATATGGAAAAATGCCGCGAATTAGTGAATGTATTAAAAGAATTGCAGATACAGTATTTAGAAGATAAATTTGCGGCTTTTTGTCTGGTCTTGGAAGATAATTATAAAGCTATCGACGTGATGTTCGGTGAAATGATCAAAAATCCTGAAACCACTTTTGGACAATATATTACTATTTCTGGTGTGCTTTCAATGTTAAGTTTGTTCTTGAGCGATCCGGCTCCGGAGAAAATCAGAGCTTTGCGCATAGATTTTAACAATCATTCTACCCAGACTAAAAAATACTGGCGGAAAATTATGGAGCAGGTGGAGCTGCTTGTCCATAACTAATGTCTAATACTATAATCAAAGTCAATTTTTAAGCACGGAGAAAAAAATGGAAGTCCTCATCAAAAAACTCCCCGGCGCGGACGATTTGCCGGCCATGCAATACATGACCGCGCAGGCGGCTGGTATGGATATTTACGCCGCGGTGACCGAGCCGGTCGTTTTGGCGGCTGGCGAGACGAAACTGATCCCGACCGGTTTTCAAATGGCTTTGCCAGCTGGCTATGAAGCGCAAGTGCGTCCGCGTTCCGGTCTGGCGCTCAAAAAAAATATCGGCGTGCTAAATAGTCCGGGCACGATCGACGCGGATTATCGCGGCGAGGTCGGCGTGATCCTGACCAATTTTGGCCGCGAGCCTTTTACTGTGCGGCGCGGCGAGCGCATCGCTCAGATGGTCATCGCGCCGGTGGCCAGAGC
>JAISEH010000068.1 GCA_031264205.1 Candidatus Margulisiibacteriota bacterium | reverse complement strand
CACGCGGCGGACAATTATATCGCGCGGCTGATCAACAAAGGCTACAAAGTGGCGATCTGCGAGCAAGTGGAAGATCCGGCTCTGGCCAAAGGCCTGACCAAACGCGAAGTCATCAAAGTCATTACGCCGGGCACGTTGATGGATGAAAAACTAATCCCCGGCCAGGCGGCCAATTATCTCGCGGCGATCACCAGTGCGGACACCAAAGATGAAACTTTTGGCCTGGCTTTTGCCGATATTTCCACCGGCGTATTCAAAGCCGCCGAACTGCACGGGCTGGACAATTTGCGCGCGGAAATTTTACGTATCGACCCCAAAGAAATTATTTACACCGTCGCGGAAAATCCAGCCGGACTGGAAACGCTGGCTACGCGCGTCGAGCAGCCAGGTCCGGCCAGCGCGCAAAAAATTTTGGCGCATTTCCCCAGCGATGCCTCGCGTGATTTTGCGCTCGAAAACAGTCCGCTGGCTTTACAGGCTGCCGCCGCAGTTTTTAATTATTTTAAGGCCGCGCAAAAAACCGAGCTAAAACAGCTGACCAGACTGGAATTTTATCTGCCGCAAAACTACATGTATCTGGACAGCGCGTCGCGCAAAAATCTGGAGCTGACGGAAACGATACGCGGCGGCAGCAAAACCGGCTCGCTGTATGGACTGCTGGACAGGACCAAGACTTCGATGGGCAGCCGTCTGCTCAAAGAATGGCTGTGTTATCCTTTGCTAGATCAAACGGAGATCGAGAGCCGTTACAACGCGGTCGGCGAATTGCTGAATGATTTGGTGGCGCGCGCGGAATTAAACGAGCTGCTCAAAGATATTTATGACATAGAGCGGCTGATCGGGCGCATCACCAACGGCAACGCCAACGCGCGCGATCTCATCTATCTCAAAGAATCGCTGCGCGTTATTCAGAGCTTGACGCCGGTTTTAAAACAATTTTCCGCGCCGCTGCTAACAGCGCTCAAGGACAGCGCCCGGCAAAAAACCATGCAGGAAATTTGCGCGCTGATCGACCGAGCCATAGTCGATGAGCCGCCGCTGCTGGTGACCGCCGGCAATATTTTCCGCGACGGCTACAATGCCGAACTCGACGAACTGCGCAAAATAAACCGTTCGGGCAAAAAATGGATCGCCGAGCAGGAAAATCAAGAGCGCGAACGCACCGGCATTCGATCGCTGAAAATCGGCTATAATTCGGTTTTTGGTTACTATATAGAAATTTCCCACGCCAATCGCGATCTGGTGCCAGCGAATTATATTCGCAAACAAACTTTGACCACCGCCGAGCGTTACATCACGCCGGAGTTAAAAGAAAAAGAGGAAACTCTGCTGCGCGCCGGCAGCCGCATCGAAAAACTGGAGCATAGTCTTTTTAGCGAGCTGCGGCAAAACATCGCCGCGGCCACGCGGCAAATCCAAAGCGTCGCGCGGGCGGTGGCTGTGTTGGACACGCTGCTGGCTCTGGCGCAAACCGCCGCGAATCAGCATTTCGTCCGGCCGAGTATTTTAAGTGACGATACTGCTAAACTTTACATTAAGAATGGCCGACATCCTGTCGTCGAGCAGGCGCTCGGTACCACGGCGTTCATACCCAACGATCTGCTCCTCGCGCCCGCCGAAACCCGTCTCATACTGCTTTTTGGCCCCAATATGTCCGGCAAGTCCACCTACATGCGGCAGGCCGCGCTGCTCGTGCTCCTGGCGCAGGCCGGCAGTTTTGTGCCGGCGGACAGCATGGAGTTCGCGCTGATCGACCGGCTTTTTACGCGCGTCGGCGCGATGGACGATCTTTTTTCCGGCAAATCGACTTTTATGGTGGAGATGGCCGAGACCGCCAATATTGTGCGCAACGCCACTTCGCGCTCGCTGATAATTCTCGACGAGGTCGGTCGCGGCACGAGTACTTACGACGGCATGGCCATCGCCTGGGCTTTGACGGAATACATTTATCTGCGGCTCGGCGCGCCAACAATTTTTGCCACGCATTACCATGAGCTGGCGCAGCTGGCCGCCAAACATCCGCAAATTAAAAATTTCAATGTGTCCGTCGCCGAAAAAGGTCAGGACATTACTTCCTGCACAAAGTCGTGCCCGGACCGGCCAGCGGGAGTTACGGCATACACGTGGCGCGGCTGGCCGGACTGCCGGAAGAGATCACCGCGCGCGCCGCGCAAATCCTGTCCGCGCTCGAACAGCCGCAGACCAGCAGCGGACAGATGAATTTGTTCTAAAAAGTTTCAGTATGCTAAAATACCTGTGTGGTATTATAGTGCCTATAAGTTTTTGAGGAGGGTTTTCCCATGAAAAAAGCATTAAAAATCTTAATCGGAGTTTCCGTGGTTTTGACTTTGTGCGGCTGCGGCAAAACCAATCTCCTGCAATGGGCAGCTCCAGTTCCCAAGCCGGACAATACCGAGGCCGCGCGTCAGGCTATTGATGAAGGCAAATACGAAAAAGCCTATAATTTGGTCAAAGACGACGATAGCGACGACGGCAAAATAATCCGGGCGCAGGCTTTGCTCGGCAAATCTGATATTGATCTCGCGGCGATCATCGTCGCGCTGGGCAAGGATGCTGTCGATCTTGGCGGCGGTACAAAATCCGACAGTCCGCTGCTTAAACTGGAAAGTTTAATTGACGACGCCGGATATAGAGAAAATGTGCTGGCCGCCGCAAATCTGTATCTTGCGGCCAATGTCAATAAAACTTCGGACAAAGTGATCGGCGCATTAACCGGTCTGCTCGCGCATGTGGCTAATTTACGCAACGCTGCAGATCAAGATTTCAAAGCTTATATAACGGGTAAAAACGATTCTGATGAATGTGTATCATTTTACAATGCGCTGGGCTCAGAAAAATTAGGTTATATCACTATGGCCTCAAATTTTTTAAGCGGTGGCAACGAGGAAATCAAAAGCGCAATCGTTTCCGCCAACGCTGTAATAAAAAGTATCGACGCGACAGTAAAACTAACAGATGCTGTGAGAAATAACAGTCCAACTGCTGCTGATTGCACAGAACTAGCTAAAGAATTTTTAAACAAAATCGATCCCTGGATATTTGCAGAATTTGGCACAGAATACAACGGGTTAAGTTTAAATGATTTGGAAAACAAAGTTGATAATTCTCTTAATGATGAAGTAAAAAACTATTTGGAAGCTGAATTGCCAAACACTGTCGCGCCTTGGTCTGCCGTCAAGGTGCTGTTCGGCTTATAATATTAAGGAGCAAAACATGAAAAAATTTTTAGCAATATTTTTAATTTCCGCGC
>JAISEH010000051.1 GCA_031264205.1 Candidatus Margulisiibacteriota bacterium | reverse complement strand
ATTCGGCCAGCCGCGAAAAGTTGTCCGGTATCAATTTGATATTGAGATTGGCCGCCAGTATGTCCGCGGCGTAATTTGCTGCTTGAGGGTCGCGGTCAAAAGCAAGCACCTGGCGGACTTGTCCGGCTATGGCCGCCGCGTGGCCGCCTCCGCCAAAAGTACAGTCCACGATAGTCTGTCCGGCGCGTAAATTTAAACCCGTGAGAATTTCCTGCGGTAGTACCGGCGTGTGCTTCATTTTACCTGAGCGAGCTTTTTCAGCCGTGGCAATTGTTTTTCTATTTCCGCTTCGCCGGCCTGGATCAATTTGCGGTAAAAATCTTTGCCAGGTTTTAACTCCGGTTTGACGTATGCTTTGAGCGGCTCGAGCAGCAATGGCTTGTATTTTTGATAACGCGCCAGATTGCTCAATTCATAAATATCGTAGCCGCGCGAAAAGATCTGAAAAATATTGCGCGGTTTTTCCGGCATGGCGCCGCGCGGTATCACATTTACGCCGATGTAGACTGTCGGGCGGTGTATCGCGAGAGCGCTCAGAGGAATATTATTGACCAAACAACCGTCGACCAGATAGCGGCCGCGGTATTCGCTCGGCGAAAAATCGCCGGGTATCGAACAACTGACCGCCGTGGCAAAAGCGATCTCCTCGTCGGGCTGTTCGAACACATATTCCTGCGCGGTCAGCAAATCGCTGGCCGAGATGTGCAGCGGGATTTTAGTCTCGCCAAAAGTTTTGACCGGTAGCAGCGCGTCTAAATATTTTTGCAGTTTGGCGGGATTGAGCATGCCGCGGCCGCTCAAGCTCAAGCTGGCGATCTTAAACCAGTCCAGTCCCAAAACGATTTCTTCTATTTCCGCGGCGGTCTGGCCGGCGGCGTAAAGGGCGGCGGCGATCGAGCCGGCGCTGGTGCCGGAGATGCAGTGGATCGGAACGCCGTGTTTTGCCAAACCCTTCAAAATGCCGACATTAGCCAGACCGCGCATACTGCCGCCGCCCAGCGCGAGGCCGATTTTGGGCTGCCGGAAAGGCCAGAGATTTAAAAAATCAAAATTCATTGTGAAATTATCCCTTTCATTTTTAATTCGCGTCCTTAATAAACCAGATCGATTCCAGCCGGTTTTCCGTGGTGATTTTGGCCACGATAATATACCCATCTTTTTGCCAGACCAGGCCGTCTTTTTCCAGATCGTATTTATTGCCCCAGAGTTTGGTCAGCTCGCCTTTGCTGTCGCCTATTTTTAAGCCTTTGTAAATCTCGCCGCTGTGTCTTTTGGAAAAAAAAGCGCGGTAAAAATGATTGTTGTACAGATAAAAATAACTCTCGCCATAAACAAACGCCACATCGTCATCGTCCGGCCGTTCCTGGCGCACCGGCAGTATCGCGTTGGGCGCGCCTTTTTGCTGCAAAAGCTCGACATGCGTGGCGCCCAGCTCGGCGACGACGTCTATCTCGGCCAAAACATTGCTCAAGATCAGCGTGAAAAAAAACAATAATTTACGCAAGTTACCAGCCCCCATTTGTCGATATATTATAACACGATATTTCGATTGTTTATTTGGTTTTAACAATATATAATTTATATAATAGGGGAAAGGGGAAATTTCATTTTGAGCATTAAACGGCTGGGCTTATGTTTAGGGCTTGTCGTGCAACTCACGGCGCTATTTGCACTCAACGATCCGCCTTTGACCGTCGTGGATTTTCAGCCGGCTATCGAGGCTTACATATCCGACCGGGTTTTGATAAAAGTTTTCCGCGTATACGGCGGCGCCAGCGGGCCGCTAAAAATACGCCTGGCGAATACTTATGCCTCCGATTTGCTGTTTGATGCCAACGGCATTGAGGCCGTAGAATTGTGGAGCGGTGTAGATAGCAGCAACGGTTACACCGGCGGTGCGCTAGTGCCCAACACTGGCCGGCCTATTGAAGGAGGCTCCGCTTATCAACTTTCCTTTACCCATACCGGTTCTGCGTCCACCACTAATTACGCTATTTATTACAAAATCTCGTCGACGGCCAAGTATTCAATAACAATCGACGAGACAGAGACAAAGGTTCAGGTTAATGCGCAAATTAGCAGCATTCAGGAAGGTGATAATGAAGTAGTGCAAATCTCGGACAGCCATGTCTATGACGTCAAAGTCAAAGCCAATGGTTTGGTTTACAAGCCAGCTAGTCTGAAAAGCATGTTGCCGAGTAATGCGACCGGTGTGCCGGCGGGCATTACTTTTGCGATCATGCAATTCACTCTGCGCGCCGAAACTTCGGAAGTCGGGGTCAAAAGCCTTAGTCTGGGCAGCGCGGAAAATTTTGCCACAAACACACAGAACCGCGATGAAAATGTACGCCGGATCATTTTATTGGCGGACAACGGCGACGGAGAATATGCTGGGCCGGATAGCGAAACACTCGTTTGCGATACCGGCCTGCTTTCTTATGATAAAAATGGGAATACCAAAGAAACCATAGCGTTGCCTTTTAATCAGACTATCACCCTGTCAGCCTATGCTCTGGACGCTGGCAAAGTGCCAAATAGGCCTCTTTCGGAAAAGACTTTTTATGTTTTATATGAGCTTGGCCCGGGTTTCCCTACAGCTAAAACTTTGACCTGCCGCTTGATCGGCGGTCGCGGTGTTTTAAGCAACGGCAATGATTCTAGTTTACAGCTCGGCTCTGCCGCCAGCAGCAATGTGTCGGTTGTCTGTAGATTAGCTGACGCCTGGCTGGTCTCGGCAAGCGCGCGGGTCAATACGCCCACGACAGCTCTAGCCGGACAGCGCGGTGTTAGAATGATCGATTTTTCCTATTTTGTGCCGGATACGCATCAGCCGATCCAAAATGTGGTTATCGAAATAACCAACGCTGGCGGCACTTTCCGGCGGCAAACTGATGACGGAGTCAACAGGGTGTTGCTTTATAAATATCCGCCGAGTTTGTCCGGTCAGCAGACTCCTAGTTTGGCCGGTATCGGCGAGATTGTGGACAACGAAAACAAAAAAGCTATTTTTCGCAATCAGACTCTGGAGCCCGGGCCAAATCAATACTATGTAGTTTAATTTTGTTTTGTGCCAGAGCTTGTTTGATTTGATCCAACTCTTCTTTTAAAATCAAAGTGCCTTTTTTAAATAATATTTTGCCATCAGGAGTAATGATGTCTTCAGCAAACACACGTTGGTATAGTCGTTCAGAAATACGTAGCTTGCGCTGCATTTTATAACGACCAGCGGCTGTTAAATCGTATTGACGGTTATCCATGAAATGACGTGTTAGTACATCTTGATAACTAATTTGGTTACGAGAAGTACTGTTAGCTTCAGCAATTTTAGTTGAAATATTTAAATCAGAGATTAAATCTTTCGCCGCCTTTTCGGTAATGATAGCATCTACTAATAAACGTAATTTAGCTTCTTGTTTGGTTAACTTATCTAAAACTCTTTCAACAGGGGTTGCTAATTTTTGAATTCTTTCGGCTAACTCTTCTTTCTCTTTACCAGAAGTACGATTAAGTTCATTAACCAATTGTTCGTGTTCAGTAGCAATCTCGTTGAACAAAACATCGTAATCAGTTCGAAGTGCATCAGCTTTTTTCTTCTCTTCCACGTGATCAAAAACAATACGTTTTAATTTTGTGTCAATTGGCGAACCACGATCAGCCGTTTTTCCCTTTGCAACATCGTCTGCTGTTTTACGAATTGCCATAATATATTCATCGTCTAAAATATTTTGGTGATTGTAAATTTTTTCAGCATAAAGAGTGTTGACGATGTAGTCGTCATGGTTAAACATTTCTAAAATTTCATCTTGAGTCATACCAAACGCTTTTAGAATTTGAGTAGCGGGAAAGCTAGGAGCAGCATCACCTAAGGCATTTCGCATCATGACTTTTACCATGTTTAATTTTTCATCAATGATGAAATGCATTTGTGTGCCACGTGACGGTAAGATTTCACAAATATAACCGTAGTTAATTTTTTTCTTGGAGTTTAATTTAATTTGACTCTTAGTTAAAGCATATGCTCCTGGAGAACGCACGATTTGACTAATAACAAATTTTTCAATCCCATTAACAATGAAAGTCCCTTTTTTTGTCATTACGGGAATATTGGCAAAAAAGATTCCATCAGCAACACCAGTCTTGGTTTTCTTTG
>JAISEH010000156.1 GCA_031264205.1 Candidatus Margulisiibacteriota bacterium | reverse complement strand
CATTCTCTGGAGCAAATGGTGGATTTTATGGACGCGCGCCGCGGGATCGGCGCCCTCGCGCCAAAATTGCTGGACGGCGACGCTTTGACCACGCAAAAGCCGGGCAGCGCGCTGGCGCAAAAAGACTGGGCCGCCGCGGAACCGCGTCAGGTAAAATTTATCAGCGGCGCGGCTTTTCTCATCCGGCGGGAAACTTATAAAAATGTCGGCGGTCTGGATGAAAATTTCTTTTTTTACAATGAAGACCTGGATTGGTGCCGGCGCATTTTGCAAAACGGCTGGCAAATTTATTATTATCCCGAAGCCGCGATCATTCATTATGGCGGCAAAAGCACCGGTTTTATCGGGCGGCGGGCCACGGTCGAAGGTTTGCGCGGCGGATTGTATTTTGTCTACAAACATTACCGGCCGCTTTTTCCGCTGTACTTTGTCTTATTGAGCGCCGGACTGCTGGCGCTGATCTGCGGCAATATTTTGGGTTTGCTTTTTACCAAGACCGCCGCGGAAAAAATCGCCACCTACGCGCAAACACTCTGGCTGGCCATAACCGCGCAATACAAACCAAAAGTGTTATAATGCGTTGCATGTTTTCTAAAAAGATTTTAATTTTTTTATTGCTCTGCGGAATTTTACTGGCCGCGCCAATGCGGCACAATGAAAAAATTAAAACCGATTATCTGAAATACAAACAATTGACCGCGCGCCAGCCAAATAACAAAGATTATCTTTTTGAATTTGCCATGATCCTGGCGGCGATGGGACGCATCGAGCAAGGCGGCGACACGCTAAAAAAAATCAATGAGCTGGACGAAAATTACGCGCGCGTCGCGCTGGGCAAGCTGGAGCGCAGTCGCGCCGCCGGTCAGGATAATTGGTGGCTGCGTTTCAAACTCGGCTTTGTTTATTATTTCCTCTATGAGGAAGATCAGGGGCGCATCGATCAAGCCAAACGCCGCATCAAAAAAAATCAAGACAATCCCGACAGCCAAGCCGGTCAAATCATTGCCCGTGAACGCGCGCTGATCACGGAGCGTCAGCCGCGCGCCAACCGCTACAAAGAAGCGTCGCTGGCCAATTTTTATCTCGTCGCCACCAAACAGCCGGAGGATTATCTCAACGCCTGGGGCTACGCTTACATGGCCACGGTCAGGGCGATCGAAAAAGATTGGGCGGAAGCGAAAAATCTGATCGAAACAGCCGTAGCCATCGAGCCTAATGCCTGGGCGATACGCGCCGCCTACATGGAAGCTCTGCGGCAAAACGGCAATCTCCTCGCGGCGACCGGCCAGCTGACCCAAGCGCTCAAATTAAAAGCCGAACAAGAAAGTTACGAAAAGCAGGCTTTCAATGAATAGGCCGGTGCTCTGGAATAAGATCACGATCAAACGCCGTTTTATTTTATTGCTTTTTATTCTCCTGCTGACCGCCGGCTGGTATGTCCTGAACAAAAGCCAGCCCTGGAACATCATCACGCCTCCTGTGCCGGTGCGCAAAACTCTGCCTGATTATATTTTTCAGCAGGTCGCGCTGCGCGAAGTTTCCGGCGCCAAAATTTTTTATCAAATCTCGGCCAATTCGTTGACGCTGGACAGCGCGCAGGGACAGCTCGAGCAAATCACCGGCAGTATTCTGGAAAACAACAACACCGTGTTTAATTTCACCGCGCAAAACGGCCTTCTGAATATCGCCAAAAAATTATTCACTTTGCACAATTTTAGAGGCCAGACCAACACCCGCTATTATCAACCGTGGCACATCGAGTCGCCGCTGGTTTACTGGGACAATACTTTGCAGAGCTTTACTTTTGACCGCAAACCCAAACTGACCAGTCGCGACATCAGTATTTCCGCTAGCAGGATTGTTTATAATTCGGTTTTCAATTTTTTCATTTTCGGCGCTGGCTGCGAAATCCAGAAAGGCGACTATACTATCAAAAGCGACCGCGCGGTTTTGCGCAATGCCGTCGATATTCTGACGCTGGAGGACAATATCGCTCTGCAAAGCAACGACTTCACCGGACGCGCCGACGCGCTGGACTGGGATATTCGCCGCGAGGAAATAAATCTCAAAAACAATGTTATTTTGCAAACCGCGGATATTATTCTGACCGGCGAGCAGGTTTCGCTGAACACCGCGCAGGATACGGCGCTGCTTAGAAATAACGTGCGCCTGCAAAACAAAGAAAACAGCGGCGTGGACAATATCATCGTCAATAGCGATCGCGCGCTGTGGCTGCGTCAGGAAGGCAAAATTCAGTTTTTTGAAAATACGCAAGCCTGGAAAAATAATTCGCTGATCCAAAGCAATCAAATCGTTTACGATTTTACGCAAAAAGACATCGTGGCTTCCGGCGGCGGCCGCACCATGGTCATCACCACTGACGACGAGTAATTATGAGAAAATCCATTTGGGGCTTGGTCTTTATTTTTGCGGCGCTGTCCGCGGAAATCTCGCTGTCCGGCGGCTTGACGCAGGGACGGCAATTGCAAACTGTTTCCGGCGCGGAAAATTACCGCGCGGCTGCGGAGCTGACACTGCGGCCGGCTTATTTTGCCGAGTTTGATTCGGTCGGACATGCGTTGTTTTTGGCCAATGATCATGT
>JAISEH010000070.1 GCA_031264205.1 Candidatus Margulisiibacteriota bacterium | reverse complement strand
AATAGAAAAAATTTAAACAAATATTTTATTCATTTGAAAAGAGGTGATGCCTATGGGTAACGCCTTTTTATATTCATAAGTATCTAAATTTAAAATAAAAAATTTTGGAGGCGTATTATGCAAACAAAACAGATAGCTGAAGTATTGGAAAGAATTGAAAAAAATCCTCACGGTCTGGATGCCTTTTTCGGGATACAAGAATATCCCGAAAGCAAAGAAATTGCTCTCGCAGCAGTAAAGTTATCTCCACGATTCTTTAACCGCATTAATATAAAGTTCCAGAACGATGAAGATATTATTTCGGCTGTTTTGGAAGGAATTAGCCGTGACCAGCTAAATGACAGACGAATAATAATTAATCTAATAAGAGATACTAGTAATGAACTGTGTGATAACAAGAATTTTATGTTGCCTATTGTTGAAAAATATCCGCATTTTATTGAGTATGCTGGTGAACATTTGCGTAATGATAAATATTTTGTGTTGCCAATTGTCGATGAAAATACATATTTGTTTAAGTATGTCGGCGAGCATTTACACGATGATAAAGATTTTATGTTGCCGATTGTCAAAGTGTTTCCGGTTTTGCTTGAGTATGCCAGTGAACGTTTGCGTGATGATGAAGATTTTATGCTGCCTTTTATCGAAAAAAATCCGTGGCTGGTGAAGTATGCCGGTAAGCAACTGCGAAATAATCTAGTCTTATGCGAATAGAGAGGAAGTTGAAAAATCAGGATTAAATTGGGAAGATATACGTCATAAATAGCTGGCCAATCCCGGCCATTTTTGATGTTATAATTTATCAATGCCGATTTTTGAATCCGTCCCCAATATTTCCGAAGGACGCGATAAAAAAAAGATAGAGATTTTGCTGGACGTTATTCGTCCGGTTAAAAATCTGAAAATCCTGGATTATTCCAGCGACCCTGACCACAACCGCAGCGTGTTCACTTATATCGGGACGCGCGAGGCGATTTTGTCCGCTGGTCTGGCGCTGGTAAAAAAAGCCGTTGAGATTTTAGACCTGCGCGCGCAGCAGGGCGTGCATCCGCGTTTGGGCGTGGTCGATGTCCTGCCGATCGTTCCGGTCTGGCAGGCGGGGCTGGATGACGCTGTGCGTTTGGCTCATGACCTGGGCGCGGAGATCCGAAAACTCGGCGTGCCGGTCGTGTTTTATGAGCAGGCTGCGTTGGAGCCGGCCGCGAAAAATCTTGCCGATGTTCGCCGCAAAAGTTATAATAACGCGCATCAGACGGCCGGTGTGGTTTGTGTGGGCGCGCGAGATTATCTGGTCGCTTACAATATCGATCTGGCGACGGCGGATATTGCTGTCGCCAAAAAAATTGCCGACCGCGTCCGCGAACGCAACAGCGGATTGCGCGGAGTCAAGGCTCTGGGTTTGTATTTAGTGTCCCGTGGCTGCGCGCAAGTCAGCCTGAATCTGTGCGCGCCGGAAATTACCAGTCCGGAAAAAGTTTTGGCTTATGTCAAAAATCTGGCCGAAGGAGCCGGCGTGAAAATTAAAGGAACGGAATTGATAGGGCTTTTGCCTGAAACTGTGGCGCAGGAAGCGCGGCAATTGGCCGGAGCGTTGCATGAATAAAGATTTACTGCCGCCGGAAGTCACCGCGCGCCGCGAGATTTTGCAAAAAATTGCCCGTCTGTTGGAACGCGCAGATTATGCGGAGATTGTCACCCCGACTTTTGAAGAATACGACAGATTGAGCGCCGGTTTGCCTGAGCATTTGAAAACCACGGCGTATCGTTTTTTTGACCATAGAGGCACGCAAATGATTTTGCGACCGGACATCACCACGCAGATCGCGCGCGTGGCCGGCACGCGTTTGCGTGAACAAAATGGGCCGCTACGTTTTTATTATTCCGGCGATGTGTACCGCGCCGCACAGCTGGAGATCGGCCAAAATCATCAATTCCATCAGATCGGTGTGGAGCTGCTCGGGGTGTCCGGCGCGCGCGGCGATCAGGAAATTTTGAAATTGGCGGGAAATGTTTTGCGGGCGATTGGTTTGAAAAATTACCGCATCGAGCAGACCAATGCCGGACGGATACAGCGTCTGCCGGCTAAACAGCGCAAAGCATTGCAGCGTCAGGATTTTGCCGCGCTGGGACGTTTGCCGCGTTTGTCCGAATTGTTGTCTGTGGATTTGGATTATTACACCGGCTTATATTTTGAATGTTTTGTGCCGGAGATGGGATACATTCTCGGCTCTGGCGGACGTTACGATAATCTTTGCGCGGTGTTTGGCCGCCAGAGGCCGGCGGTCGGCTTCGCGTTCAATCTGGACAAATTGCTGCTGGCTTTGGCGGCGCAGAAAGAATAAAAAGAGGATAAAAATGCTGACAATTGCTTTGTCCAAAGGTTACTTGTTGTCGGAAGCTTTGAAAGTTTTCCGCAAGGTCGGCCTGCGTGTGCCGGCCGCGGACGATATTTCGCGCAAACTGGAATTCACCGACGCGGATAAAAAATGTCGTTTTCTGATCGTGCGTCCGGCTGATGTGCCGGTTTATGTGGAGTACGGCGCGGCTGATTTAGGCATAGCCGGTAAAGATGTTTTGGTAGAAGGCCGTCACAAAATCACCGAGCTGCTGGATTTGAAATTTGGCTATTGCCGTCTGGTTGTGGCCGCGCTCAAGGGCGCGTACCGCAAAAACACTTTGCGCGCCGGGCTGCGCGTGGCGACCAAATTTTTGAATTCCGCGACGGAATATTTTCAGGAAAAACTGGACATAGATGTGGAGCTGATTAAATTGTACGGCTCGGTGGAGCTGGCGCCGCTCGACGGCCTATCCGATGTGATCGTGGATCTGGTGGCGACCGGTAAGACTTTGCAGGAAAACGGTCTGGAAGTGGTGGACGAGATTTATACCAGCACGGCGCGGCTGATCGCCAACCGCGTCAAAGCTAAAAGCCGTTACCCTGAGATCATGACTTTAGCCCAAAGGATAAAAAAAGCCGTATGAAAATCACCGGCGCGAAAAAAGGTCTGCGCGGCGCGCTCACGATGCCCGGGGATAAATCTATCTCGCATCGCGCGGTGATCCTGGCGGCGCTGGCTGACGGCAAGACGGAGATCAGCGGTTTTTTGCGCGGGCAGGATTGTCTGCATACGCTGAAAATTTTCAAAATGCTGGGCGTGGAGTGTCGGGACAAAAAAGACAAACTGCTTATCAAAGGCCACGGCCTCAAAGGTTTGCGCAAACCAGACGGGCAAATGGATGTCGGCAATTCCGGCACGGCTTTTCGTCTGCTGGCCGGTGTGCTGGCCGGACAGGATTTTACCGCCAAACTGACCGGTGACGAATCTATTCAAAAAAGACCGATGGGGCGCGTCATTGAGCCGTTGCACCGCATGGGCGCGGAATTCAACGGCGACAAAGCGCCGCTGGTCATCGTCAATAATAAAAACACCAAACAGCTTGTCGGCATTGCCTACGAGTCGCCGCTGGCTTCCGCGCAGGTCAAATCCGCGATTTTGCTGGCCGGTCTGTATGCGCGCGGGGAGACCAGCGTTACCGAGCCGGCGTTGTCCCGCGACCACACCGAGCGCATGTTCAAAACTTTTGGTGTCAAACTGCGGATTACCGCGTTGCCAAATGGCAAACACAAAGTTACTTTGCCGAACGGCAAACATAAACTCAAAGGCGGTTTGAAAATTAAAATCCCGGGCGATTTTTCAGCCGCGGCGTTTTTTATTGTGGCGGCGTTGATCGTGCCCGGCAGCAAGTTGCTGCTTAAAAATGTGGGCGTCAATCCCACGCGCATCGGCCTGCTCGACGTTTTGAAAAAAATGGGTGCGAAAATAACCTGGCAAAATAAAAAAATGCTTTCCGGAGAGCCGGCCGCGGATTTGCAAATCGTACATTCGCCGCTCAAAGCTGTGGAAGTCGGCGGAGAATTGCTGTTGCGCATGATCGACGAGGCGCCGATTTTTGCCGTGGCGGCCGCACTGGCCAAAGGCCGGACTGTGGTTAAAAATGCCGAGGAGCTGCGCGTAAAAGAATCAGACCGGATCAAAACAGTTGTGGAGATGTTGAAGAGTTTTGGCGTCTCCGCGGCGGAAAACAACGACGGTTTTGTCATTGACGGCAATCCGGAGTTGCAAATAACTACGCCGGTGAAAATCAGCTCTCATTATGACCATCGCATTGCCATGTCCGCCGTGGTATTCGGCCTGCTGAATCAAAAGGAAACGACGATCACGGATGACAAATGTATCGAAACTTCTTTTCCGGGGTTTGCGGCTTTGCTCCAAAAGGCGGGCAAGTAAATGCTCAAGATTTACACCAAAAACATTGAAGAAAAATTGCGGCAAATCGGCGCGCGTGGCGAATTAACCTGGCAGCGGCCGGAAACTAAAATTGTCGCGGAAATTATCCAAAATGTTCGGCAGCAGGGTGACCGCGCTGTTTTGAAATACACGCAAAAATTTGACGGCGTGCGTTTGCAGAACCTGCGTGTGGATCCACTGGAGATCGAACTGGCGCGCGGACAACTGGACAAAACTTTATTAAAAGCTCTGCGACTGGCGATCAAAAATATTGCTGATTATCATTTGAAACAGGTGCCGCGTTCGTGGCTGATTAAGACCGGTCGTAAATCGCGCGTGGGTCTGCGTTATTCGCCGGTGTCCGCCGCCGGAGTATATGTGCCGGGGGGTAGGGCTTTTTATCCATCGTCTTTGCTGATGAATGTCATTCCAGCGAAACTGGCCGGTGTGCCGCGTATCTGTGTCGTGACTCCGCCGGATAAAAACGGCTCCGCGCCTCCCGCGCTGCTGGCCGCGGCTTGCGAGCTGGGTATTGACGAGATTTATTTGTGCGGCGGTGCGCAGGCTGTCGCGGCGCTGACTTACGGTACGGAGAGTATCGCGCGCGTGGACCTGATCGCCGGTCCGGGCAATATTTATGTGACGCTGGCTAAAAAACTGTTATATGGCGTGGTCGGTTTTGATAAACTGGCCGGCCCTTCGGACTGTCTGATTTTGGCCGACAAAACCGCTGATCCTAAATTTGTCGCCGCTGATCTGCTGGCGCAGTCCGAACACGATCCGCAGGCTTCGTCATTGCTGCTCACGGACAGTCTGGCTTTGGCTAAAGCTGTGGCTGCGGAAGCGGGCAGGCAGATTAAAAAACTGCCACGGCGTAAAATTATTGAACAATCTTTGGATAATTACGGCGGGATTTTTGTGATCGCCGACCGCGCGGATTTTGGGCGTTTGGCTGATCTGGTCGCGCCGGAACATTTGCAAATAATGCTCAAAGACGCGGAAGCCGTGGCCGAACAGATCAACAATGCCGGCGCGATTTTTATCGGCGCGTATTCTCCGGTGGCGCTGGGTGATTATTTTGCCGGACCCAATCATGTCCTGCCGACGGGCGGCACAGCGCGTTTTGCTTCACCGCTAGGTGTGGATGATTTTATCAAACGCACTTCACTGCTGGAGTATGCCAAAAGCGATTTGCAGGCCGCGCAAAAATATATTGATGTTTTAGCCAAAGCGGAGGGTTTGACCGCGCATGCCCATTCGGTGAGTATCAGATTTTAGACCGTCTCCTTAATTAAGGAATATTCGCCAGATTTTTATAGCCAGTTTTTATGCTATAATAAGCTTTTATCTTAAATCTAAGGCAGGCCAATGCTGGATTTTTTTCGAGAGCTGACGCGCATTAAACCCAATATTTTTTTTGCTTATGATGTGCGGTTCGAGCCTTTGAGCGTCGAGCTGCATTACGATCCGGAAGACGTGGAAAATGTCCGCGACGTGCCGCGCGAGCGGATTTCTTTGCCCGAACAGCTGCTGCTAAATATTTTGCTGATGTGTCCGCAAAAAGACGGGCGTTATCTGGTCGGCAAGGAGTACGAAGAGAAGGCTTTGTTTTATCTGCACGAATTGCTGCCGAGCGAGGTCAAGCTGCCGCCGGAAAAACCCTGGTTGCGTTTGCGTTACCTGCTGACCCTGGCGAACAATAGTTTTCGGGTGGCGGTCGATTTGAC
>JAISEH010000141.1 GCA_031264205.1 Candidatus Margulisiibacteriota bacterium | reverse complement strand
GCCGCCGAAAGTTGGCCTGTGATAATGAAATTTTTCTAAACCTTTGATCAGCGCAAACAAAGCCAGCCAGACTATTAAATTGCCAAAAAACAAGCCGCGATAATTTTCCTGAAAATATAGCAAGACCAGAAAACCCACAGAAGAAAAATACGGCACTTCCCGGTGTTTAATATCCGAATAAATTATCACTCCGATAAATCCAAATAAAATCAGTTTTGGCCAGAGCGGCGCCAGCATAATTTAAAATTTCACAATGCGCGCTTTGTCCAGCAGCCCGTCGATCCTGGAAATCTTATCCAGCGTCGCGGCGTCAATTTCATTGTCAATATTGATCAGCATGATCGCTTTGCCGCCGGTCTTTTCGCGGCCGACTTGCAAACCGGCGATATTAACCCTAGCCTCGCCGAGTATGCCGCCGAGCTGGCCAACCACACCGGGTTTATCCTGATGCGAGAGCACCAGCAAAATCCCCGCCGGTATAGCCGACAGAGTAAAGCCGTCGACATTGATAATGCGCTCGCCGACTGACGCAAATAAAGAGCCGCAAATTGACGCTTTGCCTTTTTTGGTGTTTACGATAATTTCAATTTCATTGGCATAATCACGGACTTTTTCTGTACGCGCGCTTTTTACCGTAATATTTTTTTCCTTGGCGATCAACGGCGCATTAACGAAATTGACATTGCCTTCGGGATTGATGGATTCCAAAATGCCTTTCAATATAATAGTAGAAAGCGGTGACGGATCGACGGCCGCGATCTCGCCTTTATAATTGATCTCCACTTCGGAAAAAGTGTCCTTGACCACCTGGCCGATAAAACGTCCCATTTTTTCCGCCAGATTGAGATAGGGCTTGACCGGCTCCAGCAACGCTGGCTTCATCGTCGGAATATTGACCGGCGCGGAAGCGCTGCCGCCCTGCAAAACTGTGACAATTTGCTGCGCCACATCGACCGCCACATTGATCTGCGCTTCGGCTGTCGACGCGCCCAGATGCGGCACGGCCACCAAAGTTGGCAATTCCTGGGTCAGCAGCGGCGACTCGGTCGCTTTTTTCTCGTCTTCAAAAACATCGATAGCTGCACCGGCCACCTGTCCGCTGGCCAGAGCCTCGGCTAGATCGGCCTCGACAATAATCCCGCCGCGCGCGCAGTTCACGATACGCACGCCTTTTTTCATCGCGGCAAATTTTGCTTTGTTAATGAGACCTTTGGTCTCGTTCGTTTTGGGAATATGCAAAGTAAGAAAATCCGCCTCCTGCAAAACCTCGTCGAGTTTTTTTATCTCGAGGCCGCGACTTTCGGCGTATTCTTTGGTCACAAACGGATCATAAGCGATAACTTTCATGCCCAGAGCCAGACAGCATTTGGCGACATGCGAGCCGATCTTGCCCAGACCCACCACGCCGAGCGTCTTGCCGTACAGCTCCACGCCCTGAAACAGCGAGCGGTCCCATTTGTGATTTTTGACCAGCGTGTCGTAAGCCTGCGGTATTTTGCGCGCCATGGACAGCATCATCGCCAGCGTGTGCTCGGCGGCGGCAATCGTGTTGCCTTCGGGAGAATTCACCACAATAATGCCCTGCTCGGTCGCGGACGGCAAGTCGATATTGTCCACGCCTACTCCGGCGCGGCCGATAATTTTGAGTTTTTTGCCGGCCTGGATAATTTTCGGCGTGACTTTGGTTTCGCTGCGCACGATCAGCGCGTCATATTCGGGAATTATTTTGACCAGCTCGTCTTCCGGCAAACCGGTTTTGAGGTCGATTTGCAGTCCGGCTTTCTCAAAAACCGCGATGCCGTCTTTGGATAATTTGTCGCTTGCTAAAACTTTCATGTCACGCACCTTTGGCCAAAACGTTTTGCGCGGCCTGCACACCTTTGCCCCACTGAATGCCAGGCATACCCAGCTGGGACAGCACGATTTCCAGACAAGCGATCACCGCCAGCACATCTTTGGGATCAATAAAACCTAAGTGGCCGATGCGGAAAATTTTGCCTTTTAATTCATCCTGGCCATTGGCCAGCGTGATGCCCCAATCGTCTTTCATTTTTTTGCGAATCTCATCGGCGTTCAAATTACCCGGCGGATACACCGCAGTCACCGCGCGCGAAGCCGTGCCGTCGTTTTCATTGAGCAATTTCAAACCCAGCGAACGCAGCGCGGAACGCACCGCTTTCATCAACCGCTCATGTCTGGCGAGAATCGAAGCCAGCCCTTCCGCCGTCAGCAGATTGACCGACTCGGCCAGCTGATAAATCAAACTGACCGCCGGAGTGTACGGCGTCTGGCCTTCCGCGGCCTGCTTGAGCGCGGCTTTGAGGCTCAAATAAAAATGCGGCAAATCGGAAGTCTCAATGGCTTTTTTGGCTTTTTCCGAAACGGTCACGACAGCCAATCCGGGCGGCAGCATGAAAGCTTTTTGCGAACCGGCGATGACAACATCCAGCCCCCATTCGTCGATTTTGAGATCGGAAGCCAGAAAACCGGAAATCGCGTCCACGATAATCAGCGCGCCGTGAACCTTGACGACTTTGGCGATCTCTTCGACATCGTTGAGCACGGCCGTCGAAGTTTCATTCATCTGGAAAAACACGCCTTTGATTTTTTTCTCGGTGTCTTTGGCCAGCAGAGCCTTGACCGCCGACGGATCGACAGCCTGGCCGTAAGCGTACTCCAGGACTTCCGCGTCGAGGCCGTAAACTTTCGCCAGCTTGATCCAGCGCTTGCCGAAATTGCCGACAGCCGCGATCAGCACTTTGTCACCCCGGCAGAAACAGCTCGACACTGCAGCTTCCATGCCGCCCGTGCCGGAAGATGACAAAATCACCACGTCATTTTTGGTCTGCAGAAGAGCCTGCAATTTGGCGGTCAAATCCAGCATTAGTTTTTTGAAAACGCCGCCGCGGTGGCTCATCATGTCTTTGGCGGCCGCCAGCGCGATTTGATTCGGCACAGGCGTCGGCCCTGGTATCATTAACAATTCAGAAACATATTTTTTCATGCTCGGCCTCCTGTATTTAGGGTAAAGAAATTGGCACTTATCCTAGCATTAAAGAACGGCGCAGGCAAATCGGCCAGTGTCAAAACAACCATTCCGCGCTCAATTTGCCAGACAGCTCCGCAGCAACATAATATTTCTTATACCGCATCGAATTTGGCAACGCCAATCCATCGGCAATGACGCTCAAAAAAATCGCTGATTATTTTGGCATACGCATTGAAAGATTGTTTAAGTAATTAGCGCTCTTTCTCCGTCGATCTAAGCAGATAAATAATCAGCAGTACCGCGCCGATGTCGATAAAAACATCCGCCAAATTGAAAGTCGGCCAGCGTGGCAGATTGATGAAATCGACCACATAGCCGTAAAAAATCCGGTCGATGAGATTGCCCAGCGCGCCGGCAAAAATAAAAATCAAACCATTGTACTGCCAGCGGCTGCGGCAGCGTTCTTTTTGCACATACCAGAGCACAACCAGCAGGACGATCACGGCCAG
>JAISEH010000067.1 GCA_031264205.1 Candidatus Margulisiibacteriota bacterium | reverse complement strand
CTGTCCTCGTCGCCCACCGGCATTTCCAGCGAGAGCGGCACTTGCGCGACTTTGACAATCTCGCGCACTTTGTCGATCGGTATGCCGGAATGTTTAGCCAGCTCTTCATCGGTCGGCTTACGTGAAAATTTTTGCAGCAGCGAGCGAGAAACTTTGCGGATCTTATTGATCGTCTCGACCATGTGCACCGGTATGCGGATCGTGCGCGCTTGATCGGCGATCGCGCGGGTGATCGCCTGCCGGATCCACCAGGTCGCGTAAGTCGAAAATTTAAAACCCTTGCGGTGGTCAAATTTTTCCACCGCGCGGATCAAACCCAGATTGCCCTCCTGGATCAGATCCAAAAACTGCATACCGCGGCCAGTGTATTTTTTGGCGATGCTCACAACCAGACGCAGATTGGAGGTCGCCAGCGAACGTTTGGCATCTTCGCTGCCCTGCCGGATTTTTTTGGCCAGCTCCTGCTCTTCAGCAAAAGTCAGCAGATTGATCATGCCGATCTCGCGCAAATACATGCGCACCGCATCATCCACACCGGCCGACTCGCTTTTTTTGAGCAGAGAAGAAAGCGGTTTTTTCAGCTCGATCTTGCCGGCGGCGGTTTCGATATTGGGCGATTGATCGACGATCAGATCATCGTCATGCGCCGTAGGCAACACATCTTCGGTATCTTCCAGCGCTTCGATTTCGTCATTGAGGATTTCCACGCCCTGATTGGCGAAATCCTCAGTGACCATCATCGCTTCTTCAGGATCGTCAAAAACATTTAAAATATCACCCGGCGTCAAGCCGTTTTTGGATTTGGCTTTTTGCTCCAGCAGTTTGCGCTTGGATTCATAATCGTCTTTTTTCTTAACGGCTTCCGGCGCCGCGGTCAGGACAATATTTTCCGCGAGGTCCCGCAAAGTTTTTTTGCTGACAGAAACAGTCTGGCCTTTGGCCTTTTTCGCTGGTCCGGCCGGTTTCACTGCCGGAATTTTTTTCAGCGGCTTTTTAGCCACCGGTTTTTTAATTATTTTTTTTGTTTGTTTTTTGGTCATTGCCTGCCAACACTTCCTATCGTAATTGCTGCAATTGCCGCAGCCATTCCGCGGCTAAAACTTCGTCCCCGGCCGCTTCCGCCGCCACTAGTTCGCCGCGCAATTTTTGTTTGGTTTCATTTATTTTTTTCTGCTCCAATACTTTGAGGCATTCCGCCCCGCTGATCTTCTCCTGTTCGACCAGAGCGCGGCTGATCAATTCTTTGACCTCCGTCAGTTCCGGTTTGTTTTCCAAATCTTCAAGCAATCTATCGTCAACAAAATCATTTTGTTGCAAATATTTTAAAGCCGGCCGCCAGTTTTCCGCCAAATCCTCCGGCTGAAACCGCGCAAAAAATTGTCCGCGCAATTCCCCGTCGCTAAGCATCGCGGCAAACAAACCTTCCTCGGCCTTAGCATACTTATCCTTCGGCGCCGGCGGCACATATTTTTTAGGGACATATCCGAAACTCGGTATTTTACGCTCGTTTTGATTTTCGCGCAATATCTCGGCGCCGATACCCGTCTGCCGGCTCAGCCATTTGAGATACTCGCTAGCCAGCATGCGGTCCGGCAGCGCGTCGAGCACCTGCAGCCCCTCGCGCGCGGCCTGCGCTTTTTGCAGACGATCCTGCAGATCGTATTTGCGCAAAACACGTGTCAATTTGTACTGAACAAAATCCCCGGCGTTGTCGATCGCCTGTTTTAAACTTTCCGCGCCGTGTTTCTGGATCATTTCGTCCGGGTCTTTGACCGGAATATCTAGAATCCGCGTCTGAAAATTCAAGGCCGTCAGCACCTCGATAGTCTTGTCCGTGGCGTTGAGACCGGCCTCGTCTTTGTCATAGGCGATCACCACATTTTTGCTGTATTTGCCGAGCAGTCTGGCCTGATCCGCGGTAAAAGCCGTGCCCAAACTGGCCACCGCGTTGCTGAAACCGGCGGCATGACAGGCCACGACATCCATTTGCCCCTCGACCAGCACGGCTTTGTTCTGCTCGGTTATGGATTTTTTGGCCAAATGCAGGCCGTAAAGATTGTGGCCTTTGAAAAAAATCGGCGTTTCCGGTGAATTGACATATTTGGCGGCGTCTTCCTGCTCCACGATCCGGCCGCTGAACGCCAGCGTTTTGCCCTGCGCGTTTTTGATCGGAAACATCAGGCGTTTGTGAAAACGGTCGAGATACTCGCCGTTGTCCCGTCGCATGGCCAGACCCGCCGCGGCAATTTTTTCCGGCGCAAATTGACTTTGCAAATGCGCGAGCAGACTGGTCCAGCCCTCCGGCGCGTAACCCAGGCCAAAGAGCTGCGCCGTCTCCCGCGTCAGGCGGCGGTCGCGCAGATAATTTTGGGCGCGGTCGCTGCGCCAGAGTTGCTCTTGAAAAAATTTTTCCGCCGCTTCATTGACCTGATACAAAATTTTGTTCTGCTCATAATGTTCGCCCTGCACTTCAGCGATAGTTACGCCACATTGTTCGCCGAGCAGACGCACCGCCTGCACAAAATCGACATGCTCGACCTCGCGGATAAAAGAAAAAACATTGCCGCTTTTGCCGCAGCCGAAACAGCGAAAAATCCCTTTGTCTTTGGAGACAGCGAAAGACGGCGTTTTTTCTTTGTGAAACGGGCACAAGCCCCAAAAATTATTGCCTTTTTGTTTCAGCGGCACATAGCGGCCAATCACAGTTACAATATCGCTTTTGAGTTTTATTTCCTCGATAGTTTTCGGGTCGATCATGGGGGTGTGTATTATAACACGCTTTTTTAGTTATATTTGGTTATAATTGACCATGCTTTTGCGCCAAAAATTTTTTGAGCGGCCGACTGTGGAGCTGGCCCAAGCTCTGCTCGGCAAATATCTCGTCTACGGCCAGCTCTGGGGCAAAATCGTCGAGACCGAAGCTTATCTGTACCGCGGTGATCCGGGCTGCCACGCGCACAAAGGGCAGACGCCGCGCAACGCGCCGATGTTCGGACCGGCCGGCCGCACTTATGTTTATTTCATCTACGGCATGTATCATTGTCTGAATATTGTCAGCGGTCAGACCGGCGAAGGCGAGGCCGTCCTGATCCGCGCGCTGGAGCCGGTCAAAGGTCTGGAGATCATGCAAAAAAACCGCCGCACTTCAAAGCTCGAAAATCTTTGCAGCGGCCCGGGTAAATTGACACAGGCTTTCGGCCTCACCAAAAAGCACAACAATTTGAGTTTACAAAAAGGCCCTCTATATATTTATAACAATAAAGAAAAACCGCGCATCACCCGAAGCCAACGCATCGGCCTCTCCACCGGTCAGGAGCTGGAGCTGCGGTTTTTTATTCAGGGGAATAGGTTTGTGTCAAAGTAATTTAAAAAAACGTGTCAATATCCTTTTCCTCTCGCAAAAATATCAACAACAACAATCTCTTTTTCCTTAACATCAAAAATCACTCGATAATCTCCGACACGCAAGCGGTATAACTTTCTATATTCGCCTTGTAAAGCTTTAATATTTGGCAGATTATTACTAAAATCTTTTAACAGTTCCATTTTTCGTTTAATTAAAGTTTTGTATGGTTCGGAAATTTTCTTAAAAGACTTAACTGCTCTGTCTTGAATACGCAGTTGGTACATTAGAGATTGGCCTTAATTGTATCCCAGACAAACATTTTGCCGGGTTTTTTGCGGTACTGCTCGATCGCCGCTCGCTCGTCCGGATACGGATATTCACTATCCACATTTTTCATAAAATTAAGATAACTAACAAAAGCAATAACCTGCTCACCTGCCGAGTCAGGCAACTGGGTCAAATATTTTTCTATA
>JAISEH010000108.1 GCA_031264205.1 Candidatus Margulisiibacteriota bacterium | reverse complement strand
GGAGATCCGCGACATCACGATCACCAATAAATCCGGCCGACCGCTGGAGATCGATGTGGCGCCGGTCGTGGAATACACGCATTTTGACGCGCTGAAACAATTGACCAACGCGGACTGGGTGCCGCAGACCATGACCGCCCGTCTCAATGACCAGCACGGCTTCAAGATCGTGACACAGTACGCGTTTATGAAAAAAGACACGGCGGTTAATTACCTGACTTCCAATTATCCGATCTCTTCTTTTGAGACTGACCGCAAGAAATTTTTGGGTGACAATGAGTACGGCACCTGGGCCAATCCGCTTGCTCTGCAAAATGCCGAATTGTCCAATTACGAAGCCAACCGCGGCAACAATATCGGCGCGTTGTTGCAGCATCTCGGAGTTTTGGCGGACGGCGAGAGCAAGCGATTGATCGTCCTGCTCGGTCAGGACGAGTCCATCGAAAAAGCTCTGCCGCTGATCAAGAAATATCAAGATGTGAAAAATGTCGACGCGGCGTTTAAGGCGCTGGCGGATTTCTGGGACAAATATTTGGCGATCCTGCAGATCGAAACTCCCGACGCCGGATTTAATTCCATGGTCAATGTGCACAATCCGCGGCAATGCCAGGTGACCAAAAATTGGTCGCGCGATCTGTCCTACAATCAGCTGGGTTTCGGCGGTCGCGGTATCGGTTATCGCGATTCGTCGCAGGACATTATCGGCGTCATGGCGCACATGCCCGAGGAAGGTCTGGCGCTGCTGCGCAAAATTTTGAGCGTGCAAAAACCCGACGGCTCAGCCATGCATCAATTTTACGCCTCTACTATGGAGGCCAACGCCGGCGACAGCCGCGAGGAAAAAGGCCACGATTGGTATTCGGACGATCATCTCTGGCCGATCTATCCGGTGTCCGCGTATATCAAAGAAACCGGCAACACTAAAATCCTCGCTGAGGAAATCACTTTTTACGACAAAACCAAGCCGCTCGAGCAGCGCGAAAAAGCCACGGTTTTTGAGCATCTGGATCGCGCGCTGGAATTTACGCGTACGCATGTCGGGCAGCACGGCCTGCCGTTGCTGGGTTTCGCCGACTGGAATGACACGGTCAATCTCAAAGGTGACGCGGAGTCCGTGTTTACCTGCTGTCTCTACGGCCGCGCTTTGCTCAAGATGATCGAGCTGTGCGAGTTTTTGCAAAAAAAAGATTACGTTTCCAAATACAAAAAGTATTACGCGGAAATGAAGCAGGCTTTTCAAAAATCGACCTGGGACGGTGAATGGTTCGTGCGCTGGTTTGAGGCGGACGGCACACCGCTCGGCTCGCACAAAAATGACGGCAGCAAACTTTTTATCAACGCGCAGTCCTGGCCGCTGCTGGCGGGTTTTGCCGAGCCGGAAAAAGCCAAAATTGCTCTGGAAAGTCTGCGTCAAAAGCTCAACACCAAGTACGGCGTGAAAATCAGCTGGCCGTCTTACAACGGCTTTGACTGGCGCAAAGGCGGCGTGACCACTTATCCGCCGGGCGCCAAAGAAAACGGCGGAGTTTTCCTGCACACCAATCCCTGGGTCATGTTTGCCGAGACGCTGATGGGCCGCGGTGACCGGGCGTTTGAATATTACAATCAAGTCAACCCCGCCGCCAAAAATGAGATTATCGATATTTTTGAAGCCGCGCCGTACAATTATCCGCAGAATATTTTGGGCGACGATCATCCGCAGTTTGGCCTCGGCCGCAATAGCTGGCTGTCCGGCACGGCGTCGTGGATGTACACGGTCAGCACGAAATATATTTTGGGCGTGATACCGACTTACGCCGGTTTGCAGATCAACCCCTGCATACCGCAGTCCTGGCCGGAGTTTAAAATGACCCGCGTTTACCGCGGCATTGCTTACCGCATCACGGTCAAAAATCCGGAAAAGGTCAGCAAGGGCGTGAAAAAAATCTTAGTCAACGGCCAGGAAATTAAAGGCATCGTGGTGCCGATCCAGTCCCAAGACGCGACGGTCGAGGTCATTATGGGCCAAGGCGGAGAGACCGACGAATTGTCTAAAATTTATTGGCAGGGGTAGTTTTTAAAATTAAATTGGCGGCAGATTTAATTCGTAGCGCACGCTGCGGCCTTGACCGAATTGTTTTAATATTTTCCGGCGGTAAAGATAAGCGATTTCTCGGGCGGCGGTGGCCGTGCTGGTCTTGGTCATGGCCGCGTATTTGCGTGTGGTCAAGCCTCCCTCAAACTGGCCAAGGTCCAGCATTTTTTGCATAACTTTGCGCTGTCTGGCGGTGAGCACGACAGTTTTGATCATGTTCCAAAAAGCGGCCTTGCGAAAAGTGGCGGAAATTATTTCCTGCGAATTTTGCAGGGCGTTGCAAAACATTTTTAAAAACCAGACGCGCCAGTCGTCAAGCCGCCGCGCGCCGCCTTGCGTGTTTTCCAGTATTTGATAATAAGCTTTGCGCTCGCGCATGATTTGCGCGGACAGGCTGTAGGCTCGCAAAGCGGTTTTTTCGTCCTGCGCCATAGCCATGTCTGTAATCGCGCGCGCCAATCTGCCATTGCCGTCGTCATAGGGGTGAATAGTTATAAATTTGAGATGCGCGTCAGCCGCGCGCAGCAGGCCGTTGCTTTGTCCGGCGCTTTGCTTAAACCATTTAAGAAAAACGGCCAATTCTTTTTTGGCCTGTTTGGGCGGTGGCGCCGCGTAATGGATTTTTTCATGCCCCAGATAACCGGACACGACCTGCATGTCGCCTTGCCGTAGCGTGCCGGCGGAAATGCGCCGCAAACCGGAAAATCCTGTTGGGAAAAGAGCCGCGTGCCAGCCGTTCGATCTGGTCAGAGTCAGCGGTCGCGCGTGTTGCCGCGTGGCGTCCAGCAAGACTTCCACCAGACCGTCGACACTGCGGTCGATAGGCCGGCCAAATCCTTGCGGCAGGCCGAGCTTGGCCGCCACGGACGAACGCACGGACTCGACATTTAATTCCATTCCTTCGATTTTAGCGGTTTGTAAAGTTTCGGCTAGCAAAAGTTCGCCCTGCGCTTCGGTTTGCAGACGTAGATCCAGAGCGGATATTTTACCCAAAAGTTGTCCCTGCAAAAAACGCGCGCGGGCGACTAACTCGGCCAGTTCTGGGCTGGCTGGCGCAAAATTTTGCCAGTTGGCATTCTGCCAGATGTACCGCCGCATGTTTGCTCCTTGATATGATTAACTGGTCTAATCATATCATATTATGATATGATTAGGTAGCTGTTAACTCAGCCAGTGCGCAGCGCGCGTAGCAGCCGGAGCGAAATATGTTTTTTCTCGGAATTGAGTCTGCGGAATTCAGTCAGGAGTTTTAGCTCAGCCAAGTTCTTTTTGTGAGGCTTGTCAAAATCTTTAAAAAAATAATCCAGCGGGACGCCGTAAAACTCCGCCAGCTTGAACAGTGTTTCTAATTTGGGCGCTCCTTTTTTGCCCTTTTCTAGATATAGATAATTGGGAAAAGCCATGTCCAGTCCCAGCGCCGCATCTTGAATAGTCAGCCCCTGATTGACCCGTAATTCTTTTAAGAGTTTGCCGATATGTGTTTTCAGCTGATTGATGTCTTCCATAAAACTTCCTGTTCTTTGCAGAGCTTTATACTGTGTAGTTTATGATTATGTTTCCCAAAAATATATTTCTTATAATTAATAATAATATTGCTTATAATTAATAATAGTGCTATAATGGATATATCAAACACGGGAGGTATGTTTATGGCCAATAATTACACAGATAGTTTTGAGGGAAATCCGTATTATATTAAAAAAGGTGAGCAACTCTCGGCGGCTGGCATGAACGCGGCGCTGAATACCAAAGAAAAGGTAGCGAATAAAGTAATCACTATAAATAGCCAATCAACCGACGCACAATATCCGTCAGCCAAAATGATTTATGATACTTTGAGCGGGACGAACAACGATATAGTGCATAAAGCCAGCGCGGAAACAATAACCGGCGTAAAAACTTTCGGCACGACGACCGCGGCGGCTGAACCGTTGCTGGGTGTGGCTAAAACGACTGCGGTTACTAATACTGGAACAAAATTTGCTACCGAAGCGCAGGTGTATAGTCTCGCGCAGGCGCTGGCAGAGGCATTGTTGCCGGTGGGCACAATACTGGCTATGTCCGTAAGTAGTTGGACAAACGCTGGTGCAACTTTCCAAAGCAAATGGCGTGTCTGCGACGGCACAGGCGGCACGCCAAACTTGAGCGGCAGGTTTTTACGTGGCGGGACGAGCACTGATGCCGCGACCGGTGGCGCGGACAGCCGAAGTTTCACTATAGGAACTGGAAATTTGCCCAATCATGAACACACATTTACCGGTACTACAGCCACCGGTCGTCTTCCTATTAAGGGAGATTTTCATCACCGCGATGTAAGCTCTTATGGACGGGCTCCTTCAGGTGTTTTTAAAGAGGGATCACGTGATGGTTGGGTTGTTGGTCTTTATAACTGGTATGATGAGCCGGATCTTAATTTTTCCATGACGCCTCAAGGCAGCGTTACAGGCGGCGGCAAGGCAACTCCGGACCAAATTACGATAAACACAGTACCAAATTACTACACGGTTATCTACATTATGAAAATTGCCTGACTTGCGATATTTGCGATAGTGTAAATTGAACTGTTCTGTGAGAAATGTAAAACGTGCTGTTTAAGCTTCTTTTGGGTAACGTCGCTTCGCTTGTTGCCCTCTGAGTACAGGGCCTCCGGCTCACTTAACTTCGCTGGCGCTTGTTAAGTTCGGGTCGTATTTTTCGACAAATTTCTTGATTTCTTCGATCGCCCCCAGCACTTTCTTGGCTTTGGCGAGGCCAAAAGAAAAAGGGAAACGATCGTTTTCGTCGTTTTTGAGGCTCAGCATCGGTTTACCCATATATTCGGTTTCTTCTATCAGCATGACGCTCCTTAACGTTTGGATTATACCATACCGGTTGCGCGTTTTGCCAGCCTGTGCTATACTGGATTTATATTTCAGCTAATTTTAGTCTTTTTAGAAAATTTCACTTGAAGGAGAAATTATGGCAGGCAGACCACCCAGAGAACAGGATAGTCCTGTGTCGGAAAATAAAGAAGTAAAAGAAGAACTCCCCAAAACCGAAAAAAATACTGAAAAACCAGCCGAAAGGAACGGCGACAAAAGCAACGAGAAACTGATCGCTTCGCTGGATATTCCCGCGCTACAGCGCATGAAGATTTCGGAATTGTACGCGATCGCCAAAGAATTGAAGATCGAAGAAATGACCACGCTGGAAAAAGGCGATTTGATCTACAAGATCATGCAGCTCAAAACCGGCGACGAGGGCGCGGTGACCTGCGAGGGCGTGCTGGAGCGTTTGCCGGACGGTTATGGTTTTCTGCGTGTCAACAATTATCTGCCGTCCAGCGAGGATATTTATGTGTCCTCGGCGCAGATCCGCCGTTTTTCGCTGCTGACTGGCGACCGCGTGAGAGGCCTGGGGCGCAAACCCAAAGAAGGCGAGAAATATTTTTCGCTGGCGCGCGTGGACGAGATCAACGGCTTAACGCCGGAGGGCGCGCGCAAACGCACTTTTTTCAGCAATCTCGTGCCGATTTTCCCCGACAAAAAAATGAGTCTGGAGTCCAGCCAGCACAATATCACGACGCGTTTGATCGACATGGTTGCGCCGATCGGTTTTGGCCAGCGCGCGATGATCGTGTCTCCGCCCAAGGCCGGTAAAACGACGATACTGAAAGACATTGCCAAGAGCATCGAACTCAATCACCCGGAAGTGGTGATCAAAGTGCTGCTGGTCGACGAGCGTCCCGAGGAAGTCACTGACATGCGCCGTTTTGTCAAAGGCGAGGTAGTGGCTTCGACTTTTGATGAGCCGCCGGAACAGCATGTCAAAGTTTCGGAATTGCTGCTGGAGTCTGCCAAGCGTTTGGTCGAGCACGGCCGCGATGTGGTGATCCTGCTGGACAGCATTACCCGTCTGGCGCGCGCGCACAATATCGTGGTGGCGCCGTCCGGTCGCACTTTGTCCGGCGGTCTGGACCCGGCCTCATTGCACAAACCCAAAAGATTTTTCGGCGCGGCGCGTAATATCGAGGGTGGCGGTTCACTGACGATTATCGCCACGGCGCTGGTCGACACGGGTAGCCGCATGGACGATGTGATTTACGAGGAATTCAAAGGCACTGGCAATATGGAGCTGCATCTCGACCGCAAACTGGCCAACCGCCGCGTCTATCCGGCTATCGACGTGGTTAGTTCCGGCACGCGCAAAGAGGAACTGCTGCTGGCCGAAGATGTTTTGAAGAAAACGATCATGCTGCGCAAGAGCATCAATTCCGAGAATGCCACTGAGGAGTTGGTCAATCTGCTCAAGAAAACGAAAAATAATCACGAGTTTCTGAATTCGGGTATTTTCGGTTGAGAATTATTGCAAAATTTTTGGCCTGTGTTATAATGCGCTCCCTTTAAGCTCTGGTGAGTTTGAAGGAATAAACATCGTTCTGTTTCTGTCTTGTGGTTGCCCGTTCGGGGTTGAAAGACGGATTGGAAAAGCGGAGCGAGAAGCAAAAACCGCCGGAAAATTCTTTTTTTCGGCAAAAAAAGGAGTTCAATATGGCATTTGACGTAAGTATGCGGCATTTACTGGAGGCCGGTGTGCATTTTGGCCATCAGACCAAGCGCTGGGACCCGCGCATGAAGCCGTTCATTTACACGGCGCGCAACGACATTCACGTGATCGACCTCAAGCAGTCGCTGGAGAGATTGGAGGCTGCGTACGGTTTTGTCCGCGATCTGGTGTCCGATGGCGGCAAGGTTTTGTTTGTCGGCACGAAAAAACAGGCGCAAGACGCGGTGCGCGATGAAGCTCTGCGCTGCAAGATGCCATATGTCACCAACCGCTGGCTGGGTGGCGCGCTGACCAATTTGTCGACGATACGCAAATCCGTGCGCAAATACAAAAAACTGCTTGAGCAAAAAGAAAAAGGCATTTTTGCCAAACTGCCGGCCAAAGAGGTTTCCAAACTGACCAAAGAAATGGCCAAGCTGGAGACTAATCTGGGCGGAATTTTGGAGATGACCAAATTGCCGGAAGCGATTTTTGTGGTGGACACGGTGAAGGAAAATATCGCGGTGCATGAAGCGCGGCGCTTGGGCATCAAGGTTGTGGCTATTGTCGATACCAATTCCAATCCGCAACTGGTCGATGTGCCGATCCCGGGCAATGATGACGCGATACGCGCGGTCAAGCTGATTGCCCAGACTGTCGCCAATGCTTGCAATGAAGGCACGAAAATTTTCATCGAGAAAAACGGCGGCGTTTACGAAGAGAGCGCTTATATGTCGCCGGACGACGCGCTGGAAGCCGCGGCCAGACTGGAAAAAGAAGAAGAGATTTTAGAAACCGAAGCGATCGAAAAAGATTAGAGGAGAAAAAATGGCTGAAATATCC
Organism: Candidatus Margulisiibacteriota bacterium; assembly: GCA_031264205.1. Lineage (GTDB taxonomy): Bacteria > Margulisbacteria > Termititenacia > Termititenacales > Termititenacaceae > Termititenax. The sequence continues at coordinate 5,142 of JAISEH010000108.1, read as the reverse complement.
GCCGCGACAGTAAAAGAACTGCGTGAGAAAACTTTTGCCGGCATGATGGACTGCAAAAAAGCTTTGCAGGAAACTGACGGCGATTTTGAAGCGGCCGTCAAATGGTTGCGTGAAAAAGGCCTGTCTACCGCCGCCAAACGTTCGGACCGCGCGGCTTCGGAAGGCCTCATCGACGCGAAATTTAACGACGAGCGCAATTTGGCCGCTTTGTTTGAGCTGAACAGCGAGACGGATTTCGTGGCGCGCAACGCTAAGTTTCTCGCGTTGCTCAATCAACTGCTTGACCAAGTATTGGCTAAGCAGCCCAAAGATATCGCCGAGCTGGAAGGACAGCCTTTTCTGGGCGATGAGTCCAAGAAAATCAATGAGCTGATCACCGACGCTATCGCGGTGATCGGAGAAAATATCGTCGCGCGGCGTTTTGCTCTGTACAGCGCGCCGACCGGCAATGTGCTGGAGAGTTACGTGCACAACGGACGCATTGGCGTGCTGGTCGAGCTGACCGGCGCGCGGGCCGACAGTGAGCTGGCCAAAAATATCGCCATGCACATCGCGGCGGCCAATCCCGCGCCGCAGTATTTGCAGCGTGCTGATGTGACCGCCGAGCATCTGGCTGGCGAGCGTGAGATTTACAAAACACAGATTTTGCAGGACGAGAAAAACGCCAAAAAGCCGGCCAATATTATTGAGAAAATAATCGACGGCAAGGTTAATAAATTTTATCAGGATGTTTGTCTGCTGGAGCAGAGTTATATCCGCGACCCGGACAAAACGGTAAAAGATATTTTGCCAGAAGGCGTGTCGATAGTGCGCTTTGCTCGTTTTGAGTTGGGCGCTTAGGTTTTCACACCTTCCCCGATCGTCTAATTGGTAGGACGACAGATTCTGGCTCTGTTAATCGAGGTTCGACTCCTTGTCGGGGAACCACTTTCTATCTAAGATGGGCTTGGGTTGAAGTTTAAGGTTTTAGTAATCGATGATATTCTTGTGCCATGACCGGTAAACAAGAAAAAGACAATAATGTTATTCAACCTTTTGAGGGCAGGAAGATCCGCACCGCCTGGAATGAAGAAAAAGAGGAATGGTACTTTGCCATTGTTGATGTTGTCGCGGCATTGACCCAAAGCGTTGATCCCGGTGCATACTGGCGCAAGTTAAAAGAACGCCTTAAAGATGAGGGAAATGAAACCGTGACAAATTGTCACAGTTTGAAATTACGAGCCGCAGACGGCAGGATGCGTCTAACTAATGTCGCCAATACCGAACAACTTTTGCGCTTAATTCAGTCTATACCATCTCCCAAAGCCGAGCCGTTCAAGCTCTGGCTGGCTATGGTCGGTAAGGAGCGTATAGATGAAACGATTGACCCGGAACTAACTATTGACCGCGCTCTGGCAACCTATCTTAAAAAAGGGTATAGCCGAGAGTGGATTAACCAAAGATTACAGGCAATACAGGTACGCAAGGAATTAACGGACGAATGGCAGGACAGGGGAGTAAAGCAGGGCGTGGAGTATGCAATCCTTACGGATGAAATAACACGCGCTTGGGCTGGGCTATCGACCAGAGAATATAAAAATCTCAAAGTCTTAAAGAAAGAAAACTTGCGGGACAATATGAGCACGCTGGAGATTGTCTTGAATATGCTGGCGGAAGCCACGAGTACTACTTTATCTAAAAAACAGAAACCGGCCACTTTTGAAGACAGCCGCAAGGTTGCGCGCAAAGGCGGAAGTATTGCTGGCAATGCCCGAAAAGAAATAGAAGCCAACACCGGTGAGCCTGTCATTACTCAAAAGAATGCCGTAGATTTCACAAAACTTCTGGGCGTGGTTATCGAAGATAACGGGGATAATTAGCCTATGCGAAAAACAAGGCCTAAAAAACTCAAAGCGCGCGACGAGATTTTGCTGCGCCACATCACCAGCGGCAAGATCGGTTGCGGGCCGCACAAAAATAAAACAAAATATGACCGCCAGCGCAGCAAACTCGAAACTAAAAATATCACCGCGGAGGAACAAAATGCCAAAACTTAATTTTACAGGCGGTAAAAACTACAGGCCGATAAGTTTTGCTATTTCCTGAATATTCGCGTTGCTTTTGCTGACCGGCGGAGCGATCGCGATGGCGCGGTCCGGGTCTTTGAGGCCGTGGCCGGTGAGCACACAGACCACAGTTTCTCCGCTCTGGAAAAATCCGGCCCGCGCTTTTTTGAGCAGACCGGCGAGCGAGGCCGCGGAAGCCGGTTCGCAGAAAATACCTTCGCGCGCGGCTAGTTTTATTTGGGCGGACGTGATCTCCTCGTCGCTGACTTTTTCTATAGAGCCGTGCGATTCGTCGCGCGCGGCCTCAGCTTGTCGCCACGAAGCGGGATTGCCGATCTTGATCGCCGTGGCGATAGTATGCGGATCTTTGATCGGTTGCCCGTCGACTATTGGCGCGGCGCCTGCGGCCTGAAACCCCAGCATTTTTGGCAAAGTTTTTATTTGTCCGGCGGCCTGCCATTCTTTGTAGCCTTTCCAATAAGCGGTGATATTGCCGGCATTGCCGACCGGCAGGCAATGATAATCCGGCGCGCGGCCGAGCTGTTCGGCTATTTCAAAAGCGCCGGTTTTCTGGCCTTCGATGCGAAAAGGATTAAGCGAGTTGACCAGCGTGACTGGATATTTTTCACTGATAACTTTTACCGCGTCAAGCGCGTCATCAAAATTGCCGTCGATGGCGATGACTTTCGCGCCCTGGATCATGGCCTGCGCCAATTTGCCCAGCGCGATATTGCCGTCGGGGATCAGGACAAAACATTGCAAACCAGCGCGCGCCGCGTAAGCCGCCGCGGAAGCCGAAGTATTGCCGGTCGAAGCGCAAATCACCGCTCGGGAACCGGCTTCCACAGCTTTGCTGAGCGCCAAAAACATGCCGCGGTCTTTGAAAGAGCCGGTGGGATTCAGACCCTCAAATTTGACATAAACATTGAGGTCAAGGCCGATCTCTTCCCGCACAAAATTTTGCAGTTTGATAAGCGGCGTGTTGCCTTCGTACAGCGTGATGTTCGGCGTTTTATTGGTGACAGGCAAATAGGCCCTGTATTTGTCCATTAAGCCGGTCCACATAGAGATGCTCCTTGTTTGTAGGTGGCGGCATTATAACAATAGATGTTATGGCTGTCTTGTTATCCAGAAAGAGACAAAGGACAGGCATAGATATTATGAGAAACAGTCCGACAAAATTTTTGCAATAGTTTATTTATTCTGACGATATATTGGGGTAAGTATATTTTTTGTAAGAATGGGTATATAAATATATAAGGAGGCATACAATAATGTTTAACAAAATAATTGCCGCACGAGAGTTTTTTAATCAAGGAGAAGCACAACTTGCTAATGCTGATTATATTGGAGCGATAGAGAGTTATACATCCGCAATAGAATTAAACCCAGCACAACCTAAGGTTTTTAATAATAGAGGAAATGCAAAAAAGAATATAGGGGATATAGCGGGGGCTATTGAGGATTATACGCGCCAAATAGAAATATCTCCGCAGTATACAGCTCCATATATCAATCGTGCGCTATGGCAAACAGAATTGGGCAACTTTCAATTGGCGATAGAAGATTGTAATGTGGTGTTAGATTTGGAAACAGACAATATGAAATTAGCTATGACTTATCAAGTATTAGCTCGCGCTAAATATAAAGTAGGGGATTATCTTGGTGCAATTGATGCCTACACGAAAATAATAGAATTGGCCCCATCCGAGGAAGATACTGAGGAAGCTTATGAATGCAGAGCAGAGGTATATAGAGCGTTAGGGGATCATGAACAAGCAATACAGGATTATAATGCCATAATAAAGATGTCTGCTAAAAATGGACGAGCTTATGCTTGTCGCGGAGAGACAAAATATGAAATGGGCAATTTGCGCGAGGCCGCCGCTGATATTACTCGCGCGATAAGCCTTGATCTTGTCGGTGCTGAAGGTGCTTCTTATGTAACGCTGGCGAAAATTAAAGAAGAACTTGGTGATGTTAAAGGAGCAATTAAGATCTTGGATAGTGCTGTGAAATTTTATAATAGGATGGAAATATATCATAACAGAGGATATTTGAAATCAAATTATTTAAAGGACTTTTCTGAAGCGGTTGTTGATTTTACAAAGTCATTAGAAATAGAGCCAAATGCGGCGTCTTATGATGGGCGAGGTGCGGCCAGGTTTATGCTTGGAGATTATGCTGGAGCAGTTGAGGATTTCACTCATTGTATAGAAATGGATGAGTCTACAGATGCCGAGTCTTATCGCAGACGCGGAAGAGCAAGACAAGCTCTTGGAGATTTTCGAGGAGCGCAACAAGATTTCCAGACGGCAGAAGAATTAGAGCGGAATTAATTAATAGTTGGATAAATGGACAGGACAGGCAATTTTCGGGTGTAATTTTTACAAGATTTTTGCCAACATTTATTAAGACTTTTTCAAGCCTACAATAGAAAAAAATGGTAAAATACTGTTTGGGTGATTTTATGCTGCCGAAATATCAAAACGAATTAAAAATAATCGTAAATACTTTAGCTGCCACAGGGTTGGTCTCTAAGCTGATCTTATTCGGTTCTTTAGCCCGCGGTGATCAGACTGTGGACAGTGATATAGATTTGTGTGTGCTTACGCCAATAACTGACAGACGTCCATTAGAAATTTCTCGGGAACTACGCAATAAATTGAATGGCAAACGCACATTGCCTTTAGATATATTGACTTTTAATCAGGTTAAATTTTATGCAGATGTTGAGCGCAAAACATCTTTTGCCCATCTTATTGAGAAAGAAGGAAAGGTTCTATATGAGGCAAGATAATTTAGATATTGCGGAATGGATCCGTTATGCTAAAGGAGATTATGATGCTGCTCGAAAAATGGCGGAACAATTTCAACCTGTGCCGTTAGAAATAGTCTGTTACCATTGCCAGCAAAGTGCCGAGAAAATCCTAAAAGCCTATATTCTGGCAAATGGAGATGAGTTGATAAAAACCCACGATATTTATACTTTGCTGGAGCGTTGTAAATCATTTAACCCTGATTTTGAAAAGCTTGTAAAGATAGGAACTGATCTGTCGGACTATGTGGCGCTTTCTCGTTACCCTGCTTTTGACAT
>JAISEH010000078.1 GCA_031264205.1 Candidatus Margulisiibacteriota bacterium | reverse complement strand
GACGACAGATATATTTATCAATTCATAGGAAACATCGAAAATGAACCGGAAAATTTAACTTTTATGTACAAAGGTTTGAGCGGCGGATATACCGGTCGGTTTGTTGTAGAGCCATATTTTGAACGCTGGCAGAGAGACAATTATTTAGAGGACAGAAAGATTTTATTTTGTGATTTGAATTTATTTCCGGAACAGTTGGAAAATTTCCAGTTGCACTATATGGAAATGCGCACGGCCGGCATTCCCTATTTTTACAAGGACGCCAACTGTTCTTTGCTCTTGGGCAAATTTTTGAATGTCGCGGTTGATTCCACTGTTGTACCGCGTCAATTTTTCGTTTTGCCGGGGCGGGTATTCAATTCTTATAGCAGGCTTGATTCGCAACAATCAGTGTTTTTGAGGGTTCCTTTAATACAACGATTTGACCAAGCCTATAACACTTTATCCATGCGGCAAAAAGGGGAATTGCTGGACCTGCTATATACGGACAAAGCGCCCGGCGATGATAAAATAGTGCTGGAAACTTTTATGTTGATTTCGGACTATCTGTTCAGCAATCAGCCTGAAATGGCGGATACGCTTCGGCGTAATCGTGAGGTGGTCTCTCGGAAATTGGCGGGGCAAACCCTGCAGCCTGTGACAGAGGTAAACAATTTCACAAAACAAAATACTCGTTCTTTTGAACTGAAGTGGCGGGACAGCGAATATCTGGAAATGTTCCTGACGCCGATCTGTTTTACGGAATATGAGCAAATGCGTAACTTGGAAATTGTGAATACGCGCATTCTGGCTTTTGGCCTGCAAAATGATCTGCGGGATTCTAAACTCAGACTAAAAATCGAACCGGCAAACATCGAATATATCTCCCAGACAAATGCGGTGTTGTCGTCTTTTTCTTGGTCGGTCAAAAGTTCATTTATCTGGGGCGACAGCTGGGGCGCGGATCAGGAAATCTACGGCGGTTACGCGTTAAATATTTTGAACACCGGTTTGTTTTATGTCTTGGCCGGCGGAAATCTGACCAACTACACTGATTTCACGGAACGCAATTTCCGTCCGCTTGATTTTTTTGCCGGCGCACAAGTCGGCTACAAACAGGCTTTGACCGAAAGACTGGGTTTGCGTTTGGCCTATACGCATAAATATACATTGGACAGCCAGAGTATAGAACTGTTTTATAAAGTAAATACTTTGCTAGGAAAAGTTGCTTATAGCCAAACCAAGTCAGATACAGAATATCGGCTGGGTTTGGAAATTTTGTATTGACGTTGTTTTTCAGGGTTTGCTTGCTAATTTATGGTCGGACTTAAAAGACATTGCTCGAACTGCCGACAGGGAGAATAATACTTAACGTCGCCGGTAACGCTGATGTCCTTTGTGTTAATAATCTGTCATTTACCCGAACCGTCTTTTATTAAACTTGTCACTTCGCCGCCTGCGGCGGCTTGTGGCTCTTATGCGTAACGTAAAACAACTTTCTTGTTATACCTCGTCACTTCGCGCACTTCGTGCGCTTGTGGCTCTCGCTTAACGGCGCGTGCTCCGCACGCTTGTTAAGCTCGAGTCGGGGTGACAGGACTCGAACCTACGACTTCCTGCTCCCAAAGCAGGCGCTCTAGCCAACTGAGCTACACCCCGTTACTGGAGCGGGCGACCGGGTTCGAACCGGCGACAACCAGCTTGGAAGGCTGGCACTCTACCAACTGAGTTACACCCGCATAATTATTAAGTATAACATCTCGTTCACAAAGCCAACGGACCTTTGGCCAGCGCTTTTTTCTCCTGCTCGCTCCGCAAGATGTCTTCCGTCGACGCGCCAGCCATGACATCCTTGGCCAATTCCAGCAAAAGCGGTTTTTTATTTAAACTGCGTTTTTCCACCACGACTTCCAGCAAAGTTTCCAGCACGCGGCCTACCTCCGCGCCGCGCGGCCCCAAGCCCATGATGTCGATGCCGTCGACTTTGAGATCGGCGATTTCCAGAGAGGCTTTTTCCACATCAAGATCGTAACGCAAAAGTTTGTCGATCCAGCGGTTGAGTTTTTTCTCCAGAATCACCGCGCGGACTTCAGGATGCTCGCGCACGACTGCCGCCCAGCGCACTTGTTTGTCTAGTTCGTTCAGCGCCGGCCAACCCAGCAAAACCGCGCCGTTGTCCGGAGCCTCGCTCAAGAGCATTTTATTTAATTCCTCAAAAATCCGTTCCTTGGCCGCCAGATTTAAAAAATCCGGCAGACGCGCGGCTACTTCACGGGCAGTGTTTTTTTCCAGCGTGAAATTTTCCGCGGCGGTGTTTTTCTCCGCGTCGGCTTTGACCGAGAGTGTGGCCAGAAAACGCAAAGCCCGCAGGACGCGCAGACCATCTTCCGTAAAACGCCGCGCCGGATCGCCGACTGTACGCAGGATTTTGTTCTGCAAATCCTCCAGCCCGTTAAATTCATCGATCAGCTCATTGGCGGCGGGACTGTAGGCCAGCGCATTGATCGTGAAATCGCGCCGCGCTACGTCCTCGCGAATATCTTTGGTGTAGACGATCGCGTCAGGGTGGCGGCTGTCGGAATAACCGGTCTCTTTGCGAAAAGTTGTGACCTGATAATGGCCGCCGTTGAAACGCACAGTGATCGTGCCGTAAGCCTTGCCAGTCGGCAGCGAGTCCGGAAAAATCTCCTCGATTTGCGCGGGGAGAGCGTCCGTCGCCAGATCAATATCTTTAGCGGAATCGCCGCGCAGTATGTCGCGTATGGCGCCGCCGACCACGAAACAAGCAAAATCTTTTTCCGCTAAAATCGCGGCCAGGTCTTTAACATTTTGCGGAAGATATTCTCCTAATTTTTTGGCTCTCAACAACATCGGCGAGATTTTAACATCAATATTTGGTACAATAAAGCCGCTACGGAGGTTTAAGAAATGATCGGCATTATCATGGGCAGCAAATCGGATCTGGAAATAATGAAAGAAGCCACGGAGATTTTGGATAAACTTGGCGCCGCTTACGAAATGGAAATTGCCAGCGCGCATCGCGATCCCGAAAAAGTCAGCGAATTTGCGCGGAACGCTGCGCAAAAATACAAATGCATCATCGCCGGCGCGGGCAAAGCCGCGCATTTGCCGGGGGTTATCGCCGGACAAACTACTCTGCCGGTCATCGGCGTGCCGATCAAGACTTCCGATCTGGGCGGATTGGATTCTCTACTCTCTATCGTGCAAATGCCCAAAGGCGTGCCGGTCGCCACGGTCGCCATCAACGGCGCACAAAACGCCGGCATACTGGCCGCGCAAATCTGCGCTTTGACCGACGCCAATCTCGCCAAAGCTGTCGCGGCTTACAAAGAATCGCTCAAAGCCTGATATGCCTTTCAACTGGCTGGACGGACTGCTCACGATAATTCTAGCCGTCAATATGCTGTACGGACTGCGCCGCGGATTGCTGCGCACTTTTTTTGGCGCGCTGGGCGCTTTGCTCGGACTGCTGTTTTGTATTTTCGGTTCGCCGGCTACCGCTGAACTTTTGCAGGCGTTCAAAATTCCCGGCACGGCGGCTTACATCACCGCGTTAATTTTGATTTTCATCATAGTTTATTTTTTGATCAACGAGATTGGCCGGCATTTACAGGCCATTATCAAAAACACCGCGCTACAAACGCTCGACCAGGTCTGCGGATTATTCGGCGGTTTCGGCAAAGGAGTTTTGTACGCGCTTTTGCTTATTTTCCCGTTGTGGAATAATATTTTTTTCTCGCCAGCCATGACCAAAACTTTGATGGAATCCACGCTTGTCAACAAAGGCTGGCCGCTGGTGCGATTTAGCGAGCCGCTGATCCAAGACTTGTTTCATCACGCCGGACTCAACTGGCAAAAATATCACAGCAGTCTGCCCAAACGCGAAGTGATCGCTCCGCCACCCAATTTGCTGGAAACCATCAGCGCGCCGTCGTCTTTACTGCCGGAGTATAAAAGTCTAATCTATTACTAATGGAAATCTCGCTGGAAAATCTCGAAAAATTCCGTCAGGAAATCGCCAAGGCTCTGGGCGCGGAAATCCCGCCAGCGCAGGCTGATTATTTGCTGGAGTACCGCGCCAAAGACTTGATCAAGGCCGAAGTGTGGAAAGACTTGCTGTTGCTGCTGACTGACAGCCGGCTGCGTGACACGAGCAATTTGCCGCTGGAACACAAAATGCTCCTGCTGGACACGCTGCGCCTCAATCTGATCCGCGCCAATCAGCCGCTGGATCGCGCGCTTTTCAAAACTATCAAAGAAAAATTGCTGCGCAGCAAAGAAATCCTTTTGGATATTCAAGATGTTTTGAATTACCAAAAAACGCAAAAAGAAAAATTTAAAACGATCAGTCTGCGCAAATACGGGCCGGTCAAGGGCGGCACATTTAAAAATCAGCTGCGGGAAAATTTCGCGCAGGCTTTGCAAAGCAAAAATTTTACGGCCGCGCTGGAGATAATCCTGCAAGTGCGTTTTCGCAAAATCACCGGCATAGCCAGCGTGACGCGGGAATATCTCGACCGCGTGCAGATCGAACTGCTGACCGTCGCCGGAGAATTGCGGCTTGACATTGCTAAACTTAAAAAATGTTTCCTCGAAGATATGGCCAGATTAAATCTACCCTATGAATTACCAGACTCGAAAAAGTATATGATCATCAAGTAAATTTACGCCGTTAGCACGCGGCTGCCGCCTGGCACGACGGCGATAGTGTGCTCGTACTGCGCGGAAAGCTGGCGGTCTTTGGTCACGACAGTCCAGCGATCTTTCAAGACTTCCGTTTCCCAGCCGCCGGCATTGATCATCGGCTCGACAGCGATAACCATGCCTTCCTGCAAAACTAACCCCTTGCCGGCCTTGCCGTAATGCGGAATAGACGGCGCTTCATGCATGGCGGTTCCCACACCGTGGCCGACATATTCGCGCACGACCGAAAAACCCAGCGGCTCGACATGCGACTGTATCGCGTGGCCGATGTCGCCAATCGTCGCGCCCGGCCGTATGACTTTGATCGCTTTGTCCAGAGCCTCGCGCGTGGCGTCGCACAATTTTTTGGCCTGCTGTGAAACATTACCAACCATGTACGTATAGCAGCTGTCGCCAATGTAGCCGTCCAGCGTCACGCCAATATCCACGCTGACAATATCACCGTCTTGAATAATTTTTTGTTTGGAAGGAATGCCATGCACGACTTCCTCATTGATCGACACACACAACGCCCAGTGATAACGCGGCTCGGCTTTGAAAGTCGGAAACAAGCCATGTTTGTCGCAAAACGCGCAGGCAAAATTTTCCAGATCCATAGTGCTCAAACCGGCTTTGATATACTGCCCGAGTTCCCGAAAAAACAAAGCGTTGTATTTGCCGGCTTCGGCCATTTTCATTATTTCGTATTCGGATTTGAGGATTACCTGACCTTCTGCCACAGATTTGCCCCCTGTTGTTTTGCCCAGTCCGCCGCCGCCAAGATGTCGTCCAGCGCCGGATTATTTATTGTAACATGTTTTTGCATAATGTCTTCCAGCAGGCGCGGAATTTCCGTGAATTTAAGCTTGTCCTGACAAAAAAGCTCCACCGCGATTTCATTGGCCGCGCTGAAAACCGCCGGCATGGTGCCGCCGATCCGGCCCGCTTCGTAAGCCAGAGCCAGCCCGCGGAAATTTTGCAAATCCGGCGCCTGAAAAGTCAGATTTTTTATTTCCAGCAAATCCAGTTTCGGCACAGCGCCCGCGACACGCCGAGGATAGGTCAGCGCGTATTGTATCGGCAGACGCATGTCCGGCAAACCCAGCTGCGCCAGCACCGAGCCGTCGCGGTACTCCACCAGAGAATGCACGATAGACTGCGGATGCAGCAAAACTTCAATTTGCGCGTAAGGCACACCAAACAACCAATGCGCTTCGATAACTTCCAGCCCTTTATTGACCAGCGTGGCGGAATCGATCGTGATCTTTTTGCCCATTTGCCAGTTGGGATGCTTGAGCGCGTCAGCCGATTTTTGCGAAGCCAATTGCGCGGCCGGCAAATCGCGGAAAGCCCCGCCGGAAGCTGTCAGGATCAGCCGGCTGATAGTTTCCAGCGGATAAACAAAATAGCCGTCGGTAAGCACGGGCGAACAGGCCTGCATAACTGCCGAGTGTTCGGAATCTACCGGCAGAAGTTTCACGCCGTATTTCCTGACCAGCGGCAAGAGTATCTCACCGGCGGCAACCAAAATTTCTTTATTGGCCAGCGCGATGTCTTTTTTTAATTTTACCGCCTCGAGCACCGGCAAAATACAGTCCGTGCCGGCCGCCGCGGCCAGTACTATATCTGCGTCGTCAGTAGCCGCGCGCGACAGGCCGTCCGCTCCGGAAAACACCGCCAGATCAGGAAATTCTTTTTTGATTTGCGCGGCGCCGCTCGCGCGCGCAACGGAAACCAATTGCGGTTTAAACTCCCTGATCTGCCGCAGCAACAATTCAATATTGTTTCCGGCGGCCAAAGCGGTCACCCGATAATCAGGCAGATTTTTTAGGACGGCCAGAGCTTGCGTGCCGATCGAACCGGTGGAGCCAAGAATAGAAATTTTTCTCATGCGACAAAATAAACCACAAAATAATAAAAGATCGGGAAAGTTAACACAAAAGAATCCATGCGGTCCAGAACGCCGCCGTGTCCTGGCAGGAGACTGCCGGAATCTTTGACCTGCAAAGCACGCTTGAGCAGCGATTCGATCAGATCGCCCATTTGCGCAAAAATAGAAATCGCCGCGCCCAAAAACACTGCCTGCCAGATACTGATCGGCAAATCGCTGATCATCACCGGAAAACCGCCGACGGAAAAATTCACACCTTTAAACAAACTAAACAAAACCGAAACAAGCACCGCGCCGACCAATCCACCAGTCGCGCCTTCCAGAGATTTTTTGGGGCTGATGTCCGGCGCCAGACGATGCCGCCCAAAAACAATTCCGACCAGGTAAGCCAGAATATCATTGGCCCAGATCACGCCGAATAAATACAAACAATATTCAAACCCCAGCGGCTGCGCGCGCAGCAGGATCAGATGCACATACATCAGGCCGGTGTACAGCGCCGAACGCAGCAAATAAAAAAACTCGCTGCGCAGGAAGAAAATTCTTTTGCAGAATAATTCCAGCACAAAAAAGCCGATCATCGCCGCGGACAACAGCAGGAAAATATTGTTTTCCCAGGTGTAGCGGCCTTCTTGCAAATAAACGGTCAAAAGTAACAACACCGTAAATAAATAACCATAATAAAAATTGTCGTGATGTTTTTGCGAATAAATATTGTACATATTGTAGATTTCCAACAGCGAGATAAACACACCCACCAGCACGGCGATAAAAAACAGCAATTCGCCAAAATATAGCGCGACCACGACAACCGGCGCGTAAATCACGATAGTCAGGACACGCTGCCAAAATTTCCGCAGATTAAATGTCCGAAAATTAAGCATGCAGCGCTCCTTTCCGGCGCTGGCGCCGCTGAAAACTCCGCACGGCCTGCCGGAATAAACGCCCGTCAAAATCCGGCCAGCATTTGCGCGTAAACCAAAATTCCGTATAGGCCGACTGCCAGAGCAGAAAATTACTGAGACGCAGCTGACCGGAAGTGCGGATCAAAAGATCAGGGTCCGGCAAATCGGCCGTGAATAAATATTTCGCGAAAGTTTCTTCCGTAAGTTTTTTTTCTCCGGCCTTGAGCGCCGCGTTGACCGCGCGGATTATTTCAGCGCGTCCGCCATAATTGAGCATGACATTGACTGTCAGCAGCGGCTGCGCGGCATAAGTAGTCTTCCGCTCCGCGGTTTTCATTAGTTTTTGCAGTGGCGGCGAAAATTTTTTCAGCCCGCCCAAAAAACGGATAGTTATTTTGTTCTTGACCAAATCCGGCACTTTTTCCCGCAAGTATTTCGCGAATAAATCCATTAAATGCTGGATCTCCGCCCGCGGACGTTTCCAGTTTTCGGTGGAAAAAGCGTAAACAGTTAAATACTTCACGCCCAAAGCCGCGGCCTCGGTGGTAACACGGCGCAAAGCTTCCGCGCCTCTGGAATGTCCGGCGGTGCGCGGCAGTCCCCGGCGCGCGGCCCAAGTGCCGTTGCCGTCCATGATGACCGCCACATGTCCGGGGATATTTCCCGCGCGTAATCTGCGTCTCTGAATATCCGTCCAGATACTCAACATTTTTAAATTTCGTTTATTTCGACTTCTTTGGTCTTGAGTAATTCTTCCACTTTGGCGTTGTACTGGTCGGTAACTTTTTGCACTTTGTCCTGCAAACCCTTAATCTCATCTTGCGACGCTCCGGACTTTTTCGCTTCTTCCAGAAAATCACGGCGCAGATTGCGGATCGCGATTTTACACTCCTCGGCCAAACCTTTGGCGATCTTTTCCAATTCTTTGCGCCGGTCCTGGGTCAGCTCCGGCAAACGCACATAGACCACGCCGCCTTCGTTTTTCGGTGTCAGGCCAAGATCGGATAGGGAAATCGCTTTTTCGATGGCCTGCGCGCTGGAGCGGTCATACGGCGTGATGCTGATAATTTTATTTTCGGGAATATTAATCACCGCGATCGTGCGCAGCGCCATTTTTTGGCCGTAAACTTCCACCGGCACATTTTCCACCAGCCCCGGATTGGCGCGGCCGGTGCGCACACCCGCGAAACTCCGCTTCAAACTGTCGATCGCCTTGTCCATTTTGGCTCTGATTTCTTGCTCTTGCATAAACGCCCTCCTAATACTTAATAGTTTTTAATAAATTCCCCGCGCCGGCTTTGTAAGTCACGACCGGAATTTTATTCTCCGTGCAAAAGGCGGCGGCGGACGCGTCCATCTCTTTGTCCGTCTTGGCTGTGCATTTGAGTATCACTTCCGCATTAAGCTCCGCCGCGCGCAAAGCCGCCGCCGCGTCCGTGGAAAAATACGGATGGCCTGTGCCGCCCACGAAAATCACCGCACGGCCTTTGTGCAGATGATGCAGAGCTTTTGTGCGAATATAACCCTCGGCCACGGACTCCATAAAAATCGCCGTCTGCAAACGCGCCGGACAGCCTTGTTTTTCCAGAGCGTCATGCAAAGCCACGCCGTTCATGATCGTCGCCAGCATACCGATATAATCGCCGGTCGCGCGGTCCATGCCGTTGGCCGCCGCGGACACGCCGCGAAAAATATTTCCACCGCCCAGCACCACGCCGACCTCCACGCCGAGAGCCACTACTTCGCCGATCTCCTGGGCGAGCTGTCCCGTGGCCGCCGGATCAATGCCGTATTTACGGCCGCCAGCCAGCAACTCTCCACTCAATTTCAGCAAAACTCTTTTGTATTTGGCGAACACCCGCGCTCCTTATCTATACTTCATCAAGTCTTTCACGTCTTTCATTAAATCACCAAATAGTTTTGGCTTCAAACACTGTCCGCCGTCGCAGGCCGCTTTTTCGGGATTGCTGTGCACCTCAATGATCAAGCCGTCCGCGCCAGCCACGATCGCCGCTTTGCTCATCGACGGCACATAATCCCAGTGCCCGACCGCATGCGACGGATCAATGATGATCGGCAAATGCGACATTTTTTTGATGACCGGCACAGCGGAGAGATCCAGCGTGTTGCGCGTGTATTTTTCCATAGTGCGGATGCCGCGCTCGCAGAGTAGGACTTTGGTGTTGCCGCCGGCTAAAATATATTCCGCGGACATCAGCCATTCCTCGATCGTCGCGGCCAGACCCCGTTTCAGCAAAATCGGCTTGTCGATCTTGCCCAGCTCTTTGAGCAGCGAGAAATTCTGCATATTGCGCGCGCCGATCTGAATAATGTCCACATATTCAAGAAAAAGTGGAATCTCTTTGGTGTCCATCAATTCCGAAACGACCGGCAAGCCGGTTTCCGCGCGGGCTTTGGCCAAAAGTTTTAGCCCCTCCTCGCCCAGCCCTTGAAAAGCGTACGGCGAAGTGCGCGGTTTCCACGCGCCGCCGCGCAGAACTTTGGCGCCGGCCGCTTTGACCGCTTTGGCAATCTCGATCAGCATTTCCCAGTTTTCCACTGTGCAGGGACCGGCCATCACCACCGGCTCATGTTTGCCGCCGATTTTCAGGCCGTTGTCCAGAGTGATCACTGTGTCGTCGGGGTGCATTTCCCGCGCCGCGCGTTTGTACGGCTTGGACACATCGATGATTTCCGCCACGTCCTGAAGGCTCTCCAGCACGCTGCGGTCAATTTTGGTCTTGTCGCCGATCAAGCCGATGACTGTGCGCTCCTCGCCTCTGCTGACCTGTGTTTTCAAACCGGCGTTTTCCACAAACTCCACCACCTGTTTGACGCTGGCCGCGCTGCTATTGTGATTCATTACGACTATCATTTCTTCCTCTCTTTCTAAAGAGTTGATTATATTACATTCCGGCTAAAATTGGCATATTTTGATTTTATTCTAGTAATTTTTTGAACTCCGGCTCATCCTCGATATTGGCCAAATCTTCATCAGTCAACGCCCACTCTTTCACCTGCTCCGGATTAAGCCGATAGGCTTGCTGCAAAGCAAGCAGCGCATCCGCTTTTTTATTGAGAATAGAATATACGCAAGCCAAATAGTAATTAGCGCTATAAAATTTTGGAAATAAAATCGCCTGCCTTTGCGCCAGAGGTAAAATTTTAGGCCAGTTTTCCAATTTGCCGTCTTGTCTGGCCGGAGTTTCTAAACTAGTTATCCATTTGTTGTACATATCGATTATTTCTTCATTTAAGCGTTCGTGTTCCAGCTCAATCTCTTTAGCTTTCCAGTACCATTTTTCGGCCTCGGCATAATCGCCTTTATTGAAATAGATCCAGCCCAGATTATACGGCGGATAAAAATAATTCGGAAAATCTTGGCTCATTTGTTTGAAAACAGGTATCGCTTGAGCATATTCTTTCCTGGCCATTAAAGCAGCCGCATAATTATTAACAATAGCTCTATTCTGCGAATATTTTTTTGCTAGCGGCTTAAGCGTGACGGTCAATTGTTTCAACTCGTCAGCGTTGAGATCATAATAAACCGTCGCACCAAGCGCGGAATAAGCCTGATGTAAATAAGAAGCTTTGCTTTCCGCAGACAAACTTACTCGTTCTTCCATATATTCAGCATAATCGGCAAATAAATCCAGTATATCCTGATGTTTTTGCCGCACCGCATAAACATACAAGAGGTTTTCATAAAAAGCGCTACGATAATATGGAACATTTGAGCTCTGATAAGCTTTATTAAAATACTCAGTGGCTTTAACAAGGTCTTTTTTATCAACCATATAAAAAACACCAAAATTGTTCCAAAGAAACTCGCGGCTATCAAAAAGACCCAGTTTATTTCCAAGCAATTCAGGATCATCAGCTTTTTGCAAAGCTTCTGCATATAATTTTTCCACCGCCGCGTAATCTTTCTGTTCCGCCGCCTGCAAAGCCAGCGTTTCATAAAAATAAGCTTTGTCGGTTTTGCGCTCTACCTCTTCTCGTGCCACTTGATAAAAATCCTCAGCGTTATCCGGATCAAAAAACAAATAATACGCAGTGTATACATAACCATTATCATCTTTAATCCGCACATCTGTCAGAACGTGCCCGTCCTTGAAATTTTCCACGAAACTCGTGCTTTCCTGCTGTTCAGCTATAGGCGCGGTGGAAACAACGTTAAAAATATAACCTTGAACTTCTGCAGAAAATAAAATAACACTTAGGGCTAAGAAAAAATAAAATAAATATTTCAATCTATACATTACTTGACCAAATCCGGGCGCAAAATTTCCGCGCCGCCCAGATATTGATGCTTGATTTTATCCTGCGAAATTTTGCTGTTGCAGGTCAGCATGACGCGAATGCATTTACGCAGACTGCCCGGCACGTCGATCTCG
>JAISEH010000036.1 GCA_031264205.1 Candidatus Margulisiibacteriota bacterium | reverse complement strand
AATCCTGATCTCGCCAGCCGACAAATCCAGATCAGCCGGTTGAATATTGACCAGCTCACTGACGCGAATGCCGGAAGCGTAAAGCAATTCGTAAACCGCGACATCCCGGCCTTGTTTTAACTTGGCCGCGCCGCGCTCCACAGTATTTAACAATTGCTCAATCTCCGCCACAGTCAAAAAATCCGGCATATTTTTTTCCAGTTTCGGCGAACTAATTTTCTGCCAGGGATCGGCTTTGACCAATTTATTTTTCAATAAAAATCTGCCGTAAGATTTGTGCGCGGCGATGCAGCGCGCGATCGAGCGTTTGGCGTAATTCAGCTTGAACAAACATCTTAAATAATCACGGATAATCTCGACTGTCACCACGGCGGCTTTTTGTTCGCGGCAATGCCGCGCGAAATACCGCAAGTCCCGCGCGTAATTGCTGATAGTGTGCGCCGAATAATTTTTATTCTGCCGGAGATAAGCCAGAAAATCCGCCGCGGAGTCCGGCATCAGATTGCAAATTTTGCTTCCGGCGGCAATTCTAAAGAAAGAGATTTTTGCGCGCGGTCGGCCGCCACGTCGTCACCCAGACCGTATTGCGCGCGCAGCTCCGGCGTCAGTTCTTTTTCGACATTGCGCTGATACAGCCATTTGCCCGGTTCTTTTTCACGCAGATCGAGATGAATATATTTACGCTCCGGATCGTAACCCAGTCCGGTGATCTCCGGAAAAGTTTCCAGATAACGGAAAATCTCCGGCAAAAATTTCTCCTCGGCCGCGCTAATATCCAGCGCTTTGCCGATGCCGTGATAATTGCGTTTTGGCCCGGGCTCTTCCAGCTCGACATTGTCGCAGACATAAGCGCGTTTGATCGTCAACGGCTGCTTAAATTTAGCCCAAACGTCTTCCAAAATACCGACCAAGGTCAGAGAAATTTTTACTTCCTGCTGACATTTGTCGCAGCGGCAGACGAACATATTGCTGTCGAAATGCTCCGAAAGATTGCCCATGTCCGGCAGTATAGCATTTGCCACTTGTTTTGGGCTATCAATTATAAAATCGTCAATGCGGGACATTCTGTTTTTAGTTTTTCGCGCAATACCGGCACAATGATCTCCTCGGTCTCACGATGGCCGCAAATTTTTAATTCCAAACCCAGCTCCGCCGCCAATAATTGATCATGGTATCCTGCCTCTCCCACGATCAGCAACTCCGCGCCTTTTTCGCAAGCCTTTTGCACCAAACTGCCGCCGGAGCCGGAACACACCGCGATTTTTTTATATCTGGCATATTGAGAATTTTTCTCCGGCCGGCCAAGCAGTCCGATGCCGTAAGTCCGACCGCGGTTTTTCAGAGGATACAGATCGTAAGCGATCTCTTCGTAAGGGTGTTTCGCTCTGACCGCATTGAGCAAAACGCCGATTTTTTCCTCCGCGATTATTGTCTCGATCCTGATCTCCTCAACTTTTTCCAATTTACCCTGCTTACCGATATAAGGGTTGGTTCCGGCCAGCGGACGAAATGTGCCCGTGCCGGCCAAACGAAAAGTGCAGTCGGAATACCGGCCGATATACCCGCCGCCAGCCGCGGTTAGCGCCTCATGCACGGCCTCAACTGCCTCCGCCGGCACAAAAACCACATATTTATAAAACTGCTCACGATAGGTCGGTTCTAAAACTTCGCATTTTTCCGGCTCGAGGCCGCACTGTCTGGCCAGCGTCCAATTCACGCCATCTGGCGCGGCGTCGAGATTGGTATGTGCGACGAAAACCGCGATGTCGTTTTTGAGAAGTTTGGCGATATTTTGCCCGAGCGGCTGATGGAGGTCGATATTCTCCAGCGGCCGGAAAAACAACGCGTGATGCGCGACGATCAGATCCACTTTTTGTTTGGCCGCCTGTTCAACAACAGCGGAAGTAACATCCAGCGCGACAAGTATTTTTTTTATTTCCGCGTTTTTATCGCCGATTTGCAGGCCGATTTGTTTGTCCCAAGCGCAGGCATACTGCGGCGGCGCGATGCGGTTCAGGGCCTGAATAACCGTTTGGAGTTTCACGGATTTATTTTAGCACAAAAAAACCAGAGCCTGATTTTTACTTTTTTACTACAATATTGCCTTGCTCATCCCAGCTAAAAACAGCGTCAGAATGTCCAAAAAGTCCAAAGCCATCAGGAATATGCTGTGGCCGGCCTGTATTGTTCTCAATAATCACATCGCCCATTATTTTGACATTATGGCCAAAAGACACATCGCCTATAACAGTAAGACTTGAGGCGTTCAGCATAGACGGCGCATTATTTATATCAACTCTGTCCGCAAAACTTTTCGGATCGCCAAAATAATTTTTATCCAGCTTTATCACCGGCAGCAAACTTTGAGCGCGGCGCGGATTGATGCTCATATTGCCGGCGGCGTCCAAGACATAAACGTCAGACCAGAGCAAGAACAGATCATCATATTTTTTGACCGGCGCAAAACGGTCTTTACCCACGACCACCGCACCGGCGCCCGAAATAAGATCGATTATAGTGCCGATCACTGTTTCCAGTTGATACAACTCGCCTTTAGGATTGAGCACCAAAGACAAAGGCAAAACTCCGTCATATTGTTTTAAAATCTGCAATAAAGTCGGCAGGTGATACCACAGATTATTTGTATTAAAAAATTTATGCCGGTTTATATCTTCACCATAAGTCTTGCCGGTCCGGGGATCAATATCCTCAGGACTGACCTGGCCGCCTTCGCGCAAAGTCAGCCGCTCCTCGCCCTCAACCATGGTATAAACCAAATGTCCGCCTTTTACATCGTTAGGCGTGCGTTCGGCAACCTCCATTATAAAAGGCGATTTATGCTCTATCATGTAACCCAAAATTACCGGATCAACTGTAGCGCCTAAATTGTCGCCGTTGGAAAAAAACATCCACTCATTGCCGTCCGAGATTAACGACTCTAACAAATTCAATATCTCGCCGTTGGCATTAGCCCTTTGCTCTGTCAAAAGAGAAGTATAAAAACCACCGGTGCCGCTGGGATTAAAACCGGCGTCGCCCAGCCCTGTCACCGGCCGCAAATCTCTATCCAATCTAGGGAAACGTCCTTGCATAAAGCTGGAATAACCAAAACCCTCAGGCCTATTTTTTTCCAAATATTCTTTAGTATCAGCATCCGTGCTGTCGCTATTCATCAGCACCAAATTGGTGTGATCTCTGACAGTCTGCCGTGCTATGACATCCAAAAAGGTCACGCCGGGTTTTACTTCTATTAAATTTTTCGCTTTATCTAATTTCATACCGGTAGCCAATCCGCCATTGCCTTTGACCACGGCAACCCTAGACAAATTAGCCAAACCAATCTCTCTATAATGCGCCTGCTCCGCGGCCGAAAGATCGGCAATTTTAGGCAAAGATTCCACCGGCTGAATATCCTGCTCCAGAATAAAACCTTTGTCGCCGTTCAAGGCTTGCGCGTGCACTCTGACATATTGTCTTTCGGCCAAGGCCGACTGGCCGTCTTTTCGCATTATAGCCAAGCCTTCTTCTATTTTTTCCGCTTGGTCAGTGTTCACTGTTCCTAAATTATTTCCGGATTCAGCAATCATTCTGCATTTTAACATAACTTCTCTCTCCTTATTTTTATTTTTGGCAAACCCTAAAAAGGCTTGCTTAATTATATCGTAACTTTTAAGAAACCGTCCCACTTTTTTAGTATACTTTAATATCTATAAACATACCCGCATTTTAAACTAATATACTTTATTTATTTTTCGGAATTATCCTTCCCCAGCTAGAAAACTTTGGCTTATCTATTGTGTTTTAGGCTTTTTTATAGTAAAAAAGCATTGATTCTGGGGCTGTAGCTCAATTGGTAGAGCGCCACAATGGCATTGTGGAGGTCGACAGTTCGATTCTGTTCAGCTCCACTTTGCGCCCCTGCGCAAAGTATTAAATCGCGCGCATTGAGCGTCGCAGTAACGAAAGGAAACCCCTATGCAAAACTATAAATTAAACAACGGAGTCAGTATTCCCGCGGTGGGTTTTGGCACGTGGCAGACGCCGCCCGGCGAAGCAACTGTAAACGCCGTGAAAACCGCGCTGGAGTATGGTTACACGCATATAGACACAGCCGCCTGCTATGAAAATGAAGAAAGTGTCGGACAGGGTATTCGCGAAAGCGGCGTGCCGCGCGAGAAACTTTACGTCACCACCAAACTCTGGAATACCGAACGCGGTTATGACAGCGCACTCAAAGCCTTTGACCAAAGTCTGCAAAAACTGCGGCTGGACTACGTGGATCTGTACCTGATTCACTGGCCGGATAACAAAAGCCCGGAGCCAAACATCGCCAGCTGGAAAGCTTTTGAAAAGCTATATAAAGAAGGCCGGATCAAAGCTATTGGTTTGAGTAATTTTCAGCCGCAGCACATTCAGCCGTTGCTGGATATAGCGGAAACGCCGCCCGCGGTAAATCAAATAGAATATCACCCCGGCTTTCCGCAAAAAGAGACGGTGGATTTTTGCCGGAAACACGGCATCTTGATCGAAGCCTGGAGTCCTCTGGGCAGCGGCCGTATTTTGCAGGAGCAAAACTTGCAGCAAATCGCGCAAAAATATCATAAATCGATCGCGCAACTCTGCCTGCGCTGGTGTTTGCAAAATGGGATATTGCCTTTGCCTAAATCCGTCACTCCGGCCCGGATCAAAGAAAATCTGCAAGTGTTCGATTTTGAAATAACGCCGGAAGATATGCGCCGCATCGATGAACTGCCGCAATTCGGCTGGTCTGGACTGGATTCGGCTAAGGTGGATTTTTAAAGAAAAACCGCCCGGCTGGCTCGCTGTTTTTACCGAATAAAATTCGTGACAATCTTTTTTTCTTCCGCTGGCAGCGGCACTCCTGCCTGAAGACCGGCTTCTTGGCAGCGCAGAAAAAACGCCATATTGCGCGCCAGCGTGCGCATGGTTTGCAGGCCTTCCAGATCTTTTTGCACATCTTCCGGCGTGGAGCCGTGCACCATATTCCAGTACTGCGAAGAAATTATCGGCATTTGCATCAGGCCAAAATATTTATTTACCTGATCGTAGGTCGCCGTCGTTCCCGCGCGCCGCGCTGACATGACCGCCGCGGCCGGCTTCAGATAAAAAGATTTTAGGCCGCCGCAATTATCGGCGTAAAACACTCGGTCCAAAAAAGAAGTCAGCGCTCCTGACGCGCCAGCCCAATGCACCGGCGTGCCAAAAATAAAACCGTCAAAACTTGCGGCAATCGCCAGAAATTCATTCACTCGGTCGTCAAAGACACAGCGTTTTTTCTCCGCGCAGTTCCGGCAGGCTATGCAGCCGGACAATGGTTTGTTTCCCAGCCAGAAAAATTCCGTCTCAACATTTTCTTTTTTTAAGGTCTGCGCGACTTCGGCCAATGCCGTATAAGTACAGCCTTTTTCATGCGGACTGCCGTTGACCAGTACAACTTTCATATTGACTGCCCCTTTCTAAAAAAACTCCGCTAATAATCTTGCGCTCATCCGGCACGTTTGTCAAAGAAAAGAAGCCAGCCAGTCCGCAATTTCTTTTTGGGCGGAGCTCAGGCTGCCTCGGCTGAAAGCCTTACCTGGCGCGACATTGGCCGACGGCTGCAACACGCTAATATCCCGTACCGAGCTACTCAGACCACTGCCGCCGTGCGTGATAAAAGGAACAATTGTTTTGCCGGAAAAATCCTGTTCGGACAAAAATGTCTCGACAGGCGTCGCTATTGTGCCGAACCAGCAAGGCGAGCCAAGAAACACAAGGTCATAATCTTTACTTCCAGCAAAACCGCTTTTGATTTTTGGTTTAACTCCGGAGCTTTTTTCTTTTCTCACCTGTTCCACAAGCACACTGTACTCCGCAGGGTATGGCGTCGTGGTTTGAATTTCAAAAATATCGCCGCCGGTCAAATCTTTGAGCTTATTGGCAATCTCGCGCGTGTTGCCGGAATGTGAATAATAAACCACCAATATTTTGGGCATTTTTTCTTTCCTTTCGTTTGGAGATGTCTGCGCTAAAATTATTCCGGTCAAGACCAATAAAATAAACGCAACGCTTAATATTTTTCGCATAATTACTCCTTAATTTTTATTTTTCGGTCAGATATAACTTTATAATACATGTCTCCTTTCTAATTTTTGAGATTGACCAAGAATAATATACAGATTAGAGTTAGCTCTAAGTCAATAGCGGAAAGGAGTTCAGGTTGTGTACACCATCAGCGCGGCGGCGGCCAAAATTGGCTTAACCGCCTATACTTTGCGCTACTACGACAAAGTGGGCTTGCTGCCTTTTGTCAGCAGATCCGCCAGCGGCGCGCGCCTGTTTAAAGAGGCGGATTTTGAATGGCTGGCGATCATCGAATGTTTGAAGCAAACCGGTTTGCCGCTCCGGAAAATCAAACAATTCATTGATTGGGGTATGCAAGGCGACGCCACGTTAAAACAAAGATATGAATTATTTTTGGAGCGCAAAACCGAAGTGGAAAAACAAATCAAAATGCTGCGTAAAGCCAGGCAAAAGATTCTGTACAAATGCTGGTATTATCAAACCGCTTTGGCCGCCGGCACAAGCAAAATTCACGAAAAATCGCTGGAGCAGATGGCCAAAGAACGCTATTTTGCGCGAAAAACTAACTGACCAGCCGCTATTGCTTCAGTGGCTTAATCAACAGAGCGGCTACGCCGCCCTTGACAGCTTGCGTTTGCTCGCTCCGACAGACCGTTTTTTTGAAATAGGATGTTAGTTTTCTTAATAATCTGTGCTTAAACTAATTTCTTTCCAATCCTCTAATTCTTTCAACTGGGCTTCTAACTCCGGACGGATAATATTGATGGCGTCGGTACCCAATAATAAACGGAACGGAACTTCTGCGCTTTCTTCCACTTTTATAATCGCCTGTGCCGCTTTTTGCGGATTTCCCGGTTCGGTACCGTGCGTATGGTCATTTTCTTTCCGCCGTTTGCCTGCCGTTTCTTTATAGTCTGAAATTTCAATTCGCGTACCTGTTAATGAACGACCTGAAAAATCGGTACGGAATGCTCCGGGTTCAATGATGATTACTCTGATTCCCAATGGCGCGACCTCTTTTCTAAGGGCGTAAGACATTCCTTCTATTGCAAATTTTGTAGCCGAATAATAACCTGAGCCCGGATTTGAAAAACGCCCCGCTATGGAAGATACATTGAAAATAGCGCCGGATTTTTGTTTACGCATTATGGGCAAAACTGCTTTTATCATATTTACCATTCCTGAAAAGTTGACGCTGAACAGTTCATTAACTTGACTTTCATCCGCTTCTTCAACCGCCGACCGGTATCCATAACCGGCATTGTTTATCAGGACGTCAATACTTCCAAATCTTTCTCCGGCTTGTTTGATTACTTCTTTAACCTGTTCTTTTTTCGTTACGTCTAATGCCAAACCTAAAGCCGTTTCAGGATAGTTTTCGACGATGTCCTGGATATCTTTGGGGTTGCGGGAAGTTATAATCGCATTGTACCCATTTTTCAGGACTTCCTGCGCAAAAGCACGTCCAAGTCCACTGGAACATCCTGTAATTAACCAAGTTTTATTTCTTTTCATCATATAATTATTTTCTTTAATCTTCTATAACCCAATTTGTAGCCATTCTCTGTACTTGCTCAAAAGTCATGTTAAAGAA
>JAISEH010000004.1 GCA_031264205.1 Candidatus Margulisiibacteriota bacterium | reverse complement strand
TTTTGTTTATCCTGGCTGGCGTGCTGACTGTTTTCCTGCGCTGGCTGCGCGAAAAAGACAATTGGCGCAAACGCACACTGGCGGTCACGCAATCGGTTTTTATTCTGCTCTTATGCTTGCTCAGCGTGCTGGTGGTCTGGCCGCTGTTGTACCGGCAGGGCACGGAATTTTTTGACCGGCAATATATTTTGACCGCGCTGATTTTCGGCCTGATTATTTTTGTCTGGCTGTCCTGCGCGGAAATTTATCAGCATGTTTTTCAAACGCAGCTGTGTTTGGAGCGGCAGGAGCGTTTGAGCGCGCTCGGCAAATTAGCTTCCGGTCTGGCGCATGAGATCAAAAATCCGCTGGCGGCTTTGCACAATCTGGTGGCGGTCTTGCCGCAAAATTACCGGCAGACGAAATTCCGCGCCGAGTTTATGGAGATCGTGCCGCGGCAGATCGAGCGGATCAATCAGCTGGTGTCCGGTTTGCTGGACTTGAGCCGCGCCGGCGATGGACAAAAAATCAGATTTAATCTCAGCCAGCTTTTGGAAAAAAGTCTGACGTTGCTGGCTGGACAGGCGGTCAAACAAGATGTCCATATTGAAAAAAGCATCGCGCCGGACCTTTGGTTCAAAGGCCAGATCAACGCGCTGGAGCAGGTTTTTCTGGATCTGGGTCTCAACGCGCTGCAGGCCATGCCGCAGGGCGGCGTCTTAAAAGTAACTCTGCTGGAAAATAAAACCCTGATCTTTCAGGATAACGGCTGCGGCATCCGGCCGGAAATTTTGCCGCAGATTTTTGACCCGTTTGTCACGACCAAAAAATCCGGCACCGGACTGGGTTTGAGCATTGTCAAAAAAATTCTCGACACGCACAAAGTCAAAATCGAAATTGCCGCCAAATGGAAACAAGGCGCGACGGTGACTTTATTTTTTTACTAATTGCTTAATTGTCGGGAAAAATCGCGCAGCTGTCGGTCGGCGGTGGATTCCAGATATTTGGCGGCGTCCAGCGGCAGCGCGTAGCCGCGTTTTTGTCCCCAGACCAGATATTTGTAGACTAGCCAGGGGTCCGCGGAAGCGCGGGTCCAAAGCTCGGCGAAAAGCTCCGCCCAGTCCGGCTGCAGATCCAGCAACCCGATAGTAAATTCCGCGCTGCTCAGCCGTTCTTGCAACAATTGTTTTTTCTCCGTCTCGCTGCTTTTTTGCCAGAAAATTTCCAACGCGGCCTGCCGCAAATATTTATTGGTGTGTTCTAAATACTGGACGATTTCCGCCGCAGACTGCTCGGCAATATTGTTTTTGAAAATTTCCAGCTCGGCGGCGGATAAAAATTTTTTGTCGGTCAGATCCGGCGGCGCGGGATTTAATGGCGACTGTTTTTGTCCGCAAAAATTACAGTATTTAGCCTCAGCGTTGAGGAGTTTTTTGCAGGCTGGACATTTTCTCTGCGCGCTGACCATAGCTGTCGTGTAGTATATGCTATAATTTTTTAATGCGCAAAGGATTTATCTATGTCCGTTTGCAAATTTATTTCACGCTGCTGATTTTGATTATTGGCAGCGCCTTGTTTTTAACCTGGAATATTTGGCAAAAAAATTTGCGGCTGCATACGCGGCTCAAAGAAAATCTATTGGTGCAAAATGTTTTGGATAAAATGACTGAGGATATTCTTTACGCGGAAAAGCTGGACACACAGGCTGACCGTCTGCTACTGACCAAGGACGGCGTGGATTATTTATATTTTTTAAATAATCAGCGTTTGGCGCGGCGCAAAGACGCCAATCTTTACCTGACGCCGGCCAAAATTATTTTGCGTTCCTTATCTTTTGAGCAGGCCAACGGCGTTCTGCGTCTGGTCCTGTCCGGCGAGAAACAAACCTGGGTCAGGGCGGTGCGGCTTTGAAAAAAGGCTTTGCTTATCCGGCGGCGTTGCTGATCTTGAGCGTCTTGCTGCTGGCGGTCGCTTTTTTCTCCCTGACGCTGGGTTTTTGGCGGCAAAATATGCGCGCGGACCTGGCGGCGCTGCAAGCGCGCAAGATGGCCGAGAGCGCGGCGGTGTATTATCGGGAAAAACAACCACCCCTCGCGCGGCTGCAGAGCAAATTAAAAATTGACGTGGACGCTTTGTTGCAGCTGGACGGCGTCGATGTTGTTTTTGACGACACTGGTTTTCATATCGCGGCAGTTTTGGAGGATATTTATTTTGTGGGCTATGCCGGTTTGCGGTCCGCGCCGCAAGCCGTCTATGTGTTGTATACTAGAGCAGGGGGAAAATTGCAGCCGTGGCACGAATAATTTTTTTCTTTTTAGTTTTAAATTTGCTCTGGGCGGAATATTTACCAAATAAAGTTTTGGTGGAGTTGAAATCAGGGGATTGGACTGTCCGGTCTTTGAGCAGCGCGACAGATGTTTCGCCGCGGCTGGAAAAACTGCTGGGTAATTACGGCGCGGCGGAGATCGAAAAAATTTCTGACGCGCCGCGCGGACGCAGTTTACTGCAATCTTCTGTTGCTGATCCTCTGGCCAATTATTACTCCGTGGAGTATCCGTCTACTATAAATGTGGAGCTGCTGGTCGAGATATTAAAAAACGATCCCGAAGTGGCCGACGCCCAGCCGGTGTTTATTTACAGGATACAGGATGTGTCGCCGAATGATACTTATTACTCCAATCAGGAGAACTATTTTAACTTGATCAACGCGCCGGCCGGCTGGGATATTGCGACGGGCAGTGCGGCGGTAAGGATCGCGGTAGTTGATTCCGGCGTCGCGGTGCACAGTGATCTCGATCTCGACACCGCGGCCTGGCATGATTTTGTAGACGAGAACAATACGTCCCCTATAGACCCTAACGGTCACGGCACTATTGTGGCCGGTCTGGCCGCGGCGATCGGAAATAATGGTGTGGGAATAACCGGTCTGGACTGGAACGCTAAAATCCTGCCGGTCAGAGTTATGAAAGATGACGGCACTGGCGATACAAAAACAATTGCTCTGGGTATAAATTATGCCGCGAATCAAGGCGCCGATGTTATCAATATGAGTTTGGGCGGACTCAGCGACAACGGAGACCGTGCTCTGAAAACGGCTTGTGATTATGCTTATGGGCGTGGCTCTATATTGGTGGCGGCGGTCGGCAATATCGGCGAAGGTATTGGTGAAAACTCGATCGTTTATCCGGCCGCTTATGAAAATGTGCTGAGCGTGGGTAGCGTGGACAGCATCGGCAATCGTTCTGGTTTCTCGGTCAAAAAACCTGACGTAATGGCGCCCGGAGAAAAAATGTTTTCTACAGATAAATCCGGTAATTATTCCGACCATAGTAGTGCTGGTAACTATAACGGCACCAGTTTTGCTACACCGCTGGTCAGCGGTCTGATGGGTTTGCTGCGCGCCCAAGATCCGGGATTAAAACCGGCGGATGCTATGGAGATAGTGAAGAAAACCGCCAGACCGGCCGGCAATTCTGCGGAATACGGCTGGGGGATTATCAGTGTTGATCATGCGCTGACGCGGACTGTTTATTCACGCGCTTCCAGCGACAGTAAAAATTTAAAAGTTCTTTCCGCACCCAATCCGACGCAAAAGACGGTGAATTTTTCTTTTCCGATAGACGTGCCGGTAGACAATGTGCGGATCTATATTTATGATCAACGCGGCCGCAAAGCGCAGGAGCTGGATTATGGGGCAAGTTTGTTGGGCGGCATGTACGTGACGCCGGAGTGGGATTTGCTGGGCGCCGACGGCAGAACGCTGGCCAACGGTTCTTATATTTATGTGGTCAAAGTCACGGCCAAAGACGGCTCGATCAGCTACGGGAAAAATATTTTGAGTATAGTACGCTAATTCTGTTTTGCCTCATTCCAGTATTTGTCCAGCTCCGCCGCGGAGCAGTCTTTGAAATCTTTTTTCTGCTGGCGTAATTTTTTTTCTATTTGGCGAAAACGGGACTCAAATTTATTGGTGGATTGCCGCAGCGCGCTTTCTGCGTCGAGGTCCAGTTTGCGCGCGAGATTGACCAGCGAAAAAAGTATGTCGCCGAATTCGTCAAGGATTTTTTCTTGGTCACTGCGCGGAGCCGAAGTGGCCTCTTCATATTCCGCGATTTCTTCTTTGATCTTTTCCAAAACCGACCGCGTTTCGGTAAAGTCAAATCCAACTCGCGCCGCTTTTTTCTGCACTTTTTCCGCGCGGAACAAAGCCGGCAAATTGCGCGGCACCGAATCCAAAATACTTTGAGCGGATTGTTGGCTCTTTTCCGTTTTTTTGATCTGCTCCCAGTTTTGCCAGATCTCGTCCTGTCCGCTGACTTTAGTGTCCGCGAAGACATGCGGATGCCGGCGGATCATTTTGTCCGCGATAGCGCGCGCCACGTCGGCAAAAGTGAAATTATTTTCCTCTTCGGCAATGACGCTGTGCAAAACTATTTGCAAAAGCAAGTCGCCCAATTCCTCTTGAAATAAAGGCAGGTCTTTTTTGTCCAGCGCGTCGAGCGCTTCGTAAGTTTCTTCCAGCAAATAAGGCTTGAGCGAATCATGCGTCTGCACTCTGTCCCAGGGACAGCCGTCCGGCGCGCGCAGTTTGCGGATCGTGTCCAGCAGGCGGTTAAACTCGTCCATTGGAAATTGTTTTGTCCGGCAAAGGCTTTTTGTCGAGGTCCAGTGCCGGTTCGTCGCTGG
This sequence comes from Candidatus Margulisiibacteriota bacterium, assembly GCA_031264205.1. Classification (GTDB taxonomy): domain Bacteria; phylum Margulisbacteria; class Termititenacia; order Termititenacales; family Termititenacaceae; genus Termititenax. The sequence goes on along the minus strand of JAISEH010000004.1, from coordinate 194 downwards.
AGAGAATGTCAGGATTGATCTCGACCTTGGCCGCGCCGCGGACTTTGGCAAACCAGCGGTCGTAAATCTCATTTTCTTTTTTGCGGATCAAATATTCTCTGGCTTCGGAAGACTCGCTCTGATCCGCGAAAAGCTCCTGGTTGCTTTCCAGAAAATTGTTCAGCTCTTTGTCAGAAACAACTGTCTTTTTGGCC
>JAISEH010000001.1 GCA_031264205.1 Candidatus Margulisiibacteriota bacterium | reverse complement strand
ATCAAGAACATGATCACCGGCGCGGCGCAGATGGACGGCGCTATATTAGTGGTGGCCGCCACGGACGGCCCGATGCCCCAGACCCGCGAACACATCGTGCTGGCGCGTCAGGTCAATGTGCCGAATCTGGTGGTTTTCCTGAATAAATGCGACATTGCTGATCCGGAATTACTGGAATTGGTCGAGGAAGAAATCCGCGATCTGCTGACCCAGTATGAGTTTCCGGGCAAAGAAATTCCGATCATTAGAGGCTCCGCGCTCAAAGCTCTGGAAGGCGACGCCAGCGAATACGGCGAACAGGCTATTCTTAAATTGATGGAAGCGGTGGACAGTTATGTTCCGCTGCCGAAACGCGATATTGACAAGCCGTTCCTGATGCCGGTCGAAGACGTTTTCACGATTACCGGACGCGGCACGGTGGGCACCGGCCGTATCGACCGCGGTATTGTGCATGTCAATGACGAAGTGGAAATTGTCGGTATGAAAGAAGAGCGTTCCAAAACTGTGGTGACCGGCGTGGAAATGTTCCGCAAGACTCTGGACGAAGGCCAGGCTGGTGACAATGTGGGTCTGCTGTTGCGCGGTGTGGAAAAGAAAGACCTGGAGAGAGGCCAAGTGCTGGCCAAGCCGGGTTCGGTCAATCCGCATACTACTTTTGAAGCGCAGGTGTACGTGCTGAAAAAAGAAGAAGGCGGCCGCACCACGCCGTTTTTTGACGGGTATCAGCCGCAGTTTTATATTCGTACCACTGACGTTACCGGCCAGATCATTTTGCGCACCGGCATGTCCGCGGACGAATTGAAAAAACTGGACGACGGCACTATCGACAAAAACAAAGAAAAAATGGTGATGCCGGGCGACAATACGGCGATCACGGTGAAGCTGATCGTGCCGGTGGCTATCGAGGAGCAGCTGCGTTTCGCGGTGCGCGAAGGCGGCAGGACGGTCGGTTCCGGAGTTGTGACTAAGATCATAAAGTAAAAAGAGTTTAGGTCTTTGTTAAGAAACCCTGGCTTTATTGTCGGGGTTTCTTTTTTGTGAGGAGATAAAATGCAGACCAAAGCCAACATTCAAAACATTGCGCCGTATCAGCCCGGAGTGTTAAAAGCGGGCGCGATCAAACTCGCTTCCAACGAAAATCCACTCGGCTCCTCACCCAAGGCTCTGGCGGCGCTCAAAGCCGATCTGGACAAACTGCATTTTTATCCTGACGGCGGCTGCGTCCGGCTGAGAAACGCGCTGGCCGCGCATTACGACCTGACGCCGGAATGTTTTCTGCCCGGTAACGGCTCGGACGAGATATTTCATTTTATTACCGGCGCTTTTGTCAGCCCGGGCGAGCGGGTTTTGACGACGGAAGTTACTTTTTCGGAATACACTTTTGCCGCAAAACTTTTTGCCGGCGCGGTGGATTATGCGCCGCTTACTGACGGCAAAATTCAACCGGACGCGTTGCTGCAAAAAATCACGCCGCAGACCAAAGTGATTTTCTTGGCCAATCCCAATAATCCGACCGGCGCGTATTGCGAGGCGGCGGCATTCGAAAATTTTTTGCAAAAAGTTCCCGGCGAGATCATGGTAGTCCTTGACGAAGCCTACGCCGAGTATGCCGCCGCCGCTGATTATCCAGACAGTCTGCGTTTGCTGAAAACTTTTAAAAATCTGCTGATCACGCGCACTTTTTCTAAGATTTACGGTCTGGCGGGTTTGCGCGTGGGCTATGTGATCGCCGCTCCGGAAACTATCGCTTATCTCAATAAAACCCGCGAGCCTTTCAATGTCAACGCGCTGGCGCAAACAGCGGCGGCGGCGGCTCTGCAGGACGCGGAGTTTGTGCAGCGGTCGCGCGAAAATAACGAGGTTGGTAAAAAATATCTCTATGCGGAATTCACCAAGTTAAAATTAAAATATTATCCGACGGAAGCGAATTTTATTTTTGTGTATATCGGACAGGACTGCGTCGCGGCTTTTCAAAAACTGATGGACCGCGGTGTGACTGTGCGGCCGCTGCAGAGTTTCGGTGTCCCGGACGCCATCCGCGTGACGATCGGCACGCCGGAACAAAATCAAAAATTTATCACCGCCTTGAAGGAGATCTTGTAATCTTGCTGAAACGTACGCCGCTTTATGAGGAACATCTAAAACTAAACGCCAAGATGGTCGAATTTGGTGGCTGGGAAATGCCGCTCCAGTATCAGAGCTTGCTCGCGGAGCATCAGGCGGTGCGTTCGCGCGCCGGCATGTTTGACGCCGGACACATGGGCGTCGTGAAATTTCTCGCCTCGGAAAAATTGCTGGCCGCACAGCGCACGGCGTTGATCCGATATATTGACGATATGGAGATCGGCCAGATCCGCTACAATCGTCTCCGCAACGCGCAGAACGGAATTGTGGACGATATTTTGATTTACAAAGATTACGAAAATTATTTGAGCGTTTTCAACGCGGCCAATATCGAAAAAGATCAGCGGTTTTTTGCAGAGCGGGGCGTAGAGTGCGAGTTAATGGGCTGGCATGTGCTCGCGGTACAGGGTCCCGAGGCAGAGAACATTGTGCAGCGGCATACCGCCGAAGATCTGGAACGGATGAAATACTATACTTTTTTGCCGCTGGAATTTGACGAGTACGATGTTCTGGCCAGCAAGACCGGCTACACCGGCGAGCGCGGTTTTGAGCTGATGGTGGCGGCGGAGAATTGCGCGGCGGTTTGGGAACTGCTTTTGCGGGACGACGTGACGCCCTGCGGCCTGGGCGCGCGCGATACTCTGCGCCTCGAAGCCGGTATGCCGCTGTACGGCCACGAGCTGCGCGAGACCTGGACTTCCGCGCAGTCGGACAGCATTGTGGGCTTGAAAATGCTCGACAATTATGGTGTGCCGCGACAGGGTTATCCGGTCTACGATATGGCAGAAAATTTAATCGGCGAGATCACTTCCGGCGCTTTTTCGCCGACGCTGCGCGAGCCGATAGCTCTGGCCTATCTGGAGAAAAAAGATCCGGCTGTGCTGGTCAAAATCCGCAGCAAAATGGCGCGCGCGCAAATTACCGAGCTGCCTTTTTACAGTAATGTACGGAAAAAAACACCGGAAAAGACCGGCGCGTAATTATTGAAAATTGATTACAAAATGGTGAGCGTTTGTTATTTTGGATAGTTAGGGTATAATTGTCCTTAGAGGGTTTTTTTAGATAGGGGAAAGACAAAGGAGCTCCCTATTTTTGAAAAATTGAGGACAATAATCAACGCGGCAGATCTCCGGTCTGGAGTGATATTTCTAGCGGCAATTGGCCTGATTAATTTTAGCGGAGCGGAGGCGCTGGATTACGCGGCGTTGGCTTTGCCGGCGCGTGTCGAATCGCTGGGCAAATCCGTGGCGGCCAGAGATAATGGGCTGGGTGGCGCGTATCTCAATCCCGCAACGTTGAGTGGCGTGCGCAATCAGGAAATATTGGTTTCGACGGGTAAGATTTTTGAAGACTACACCAGATACAGTTTGGGGCTGGCCAGACGTCTGGAAAATACCGAAACAGTTTTTGGCCTGTCTTTGGCCGCCGCGGAAATAACCGGACTGCGGCGTATTGAAAATATCGACGGCCGCCCGCAAGTATTAAGCGAAGAGACCAGCCGGCGTTTGGCGCTGATCTTTAGTTTGGCCGATCGTTTTTGGGAAAATTTCAACTGGGGCCTAAATTTAAAATACTATCAACACGAGCTTTTCTCGGCCAAAGCTGCCGCGGTAGGTCTGGATGCCGGTCTGAAGTATAAAATTTTGACTGGCCTGGATCTGGGCCTAAGCGGGCGCAATCTCAACGAGGCCAATCTAATGTGGAGCACCGGCGTGAACGAAATTTTGCGCCGGGAATTTCAGGCCGGCCTGGCTTATGAGCTGCCGTTTTGGCCGGTGATCTTGAGTTTGGACAGAGTTTACAGCGGCCAGGAAGTTTATGCGCATTACGGCGCGGAGTTTTGGCTGTGGCCGGAAATTCTAGCCCTGCGCGCCGGTCTCTCCGAAGACATTTTAAATCTGGGAGTGGGATTTAGTTTGTATGGTTTTGGGCTGGATTATGCTTATGCCGATCAGGAGGACTTGGGCGTTTCGCATAAAATTTCTCTAGGCTGGGCGTATTGATGTTGAAAAAATTTTGTTTATTGCTCGGTTTGCTCGGACAGCTCGGCGCGGCGTATATTGCCTATGACGACACGGGCACGCGGTATTTGACTTTGTCCGAGGACGCGCAATATGTTTATCTCTGGCAGGCCAACGGCCAACTGGCCAGCCAAAAATTTCCTTACCGCTTGCCCGATAAAACTAAATTACTGCAAGAGCCTTATTTTGAGGATCTGGATGGCGATGGTGAACTGGATATCGCGCTGCTCTATCAAGATGAAGCTGGCAAATATTTTAAAATGGCGCTCCGGCAAAACGGGGAAGTTTTTGATGACAGAGTTTGGCCAAAAGAAATGAGTGGTCCGGAGCAGACGGCGGTCACAGTCGATCAAATAATTGATGAGCATTTTTTGTCCGCCGGGCGTGCTGGTTATAATAAAAAATATGACTATTATCAAGGTTTGTTCCGGCATGTTTGGTATGAGCAGGACTCGCCAGAGCCGCAGCCGCTGCGGGAAATATACAGCCAGCAGCCCACGCATGATCTGACGCTGGCCAATTCGGCAGAGGATTTTGAGCGTTACGTGCTCCTGCGCCGCCGTGACACGCGGGAACGCCACGACATTTTCGCGGTGCTGACTTCGCCCAATACGGAAACGACGCTCACGCTTAATTATCCCGAAGGCATATACCCCTGGCAGTTGTCCGCTTTTGACTGGCTGAATAATTACACCGCGCAGGAGATACTGTATTATTATGACCATACGCCGCCGGAATACGCCGAGCCGGAAAACGGGCTGGAAATATATTTTTCGCCCAACGGCGACGGCATGCAGGATTTATTGACTATCGCAACGACGCCGTCCGACAATCTTTATTACACTCAGACCGCACTGCTGGATATTTTTGACGGGCCGACGTACATCAACAGCCT
>JAISEH010000173.1 GCA_031264205.1 Candidatus Margulisiibacteriota bacterium | reverse complement strand
CCAGATAAATCCCCCAAGACAGCAGCGGATAAACCGGCAGCGCGTACAGAGCCAGAATACTCAAAAGCGGCGAAGTCAGCATAAAAAGCCGCGAAAATTTCATGCCGGCCCAATACGCCATGAAGAAAAAAATCACCACCAGGACGATTGCCGAGCCGAGATCGGGCTGTTTGTAAATCAGAAAAAACGGCGCGCCAACCAGCACGAAGCCGGGCAAAATATCAAAAATCGTGTCTAGTTTACCCTGCCGCTGTTCAAAAAATTTGGCCAGCATGAAAATCATGGAAAGCTTCACCAGCTCGACCGGCTGAAAAGTAAAGCCGGCCAGATTGATCCAGCGCTGCGCGCCGTAAACTGTATGCCCCATATTTAAAACCACGATCAGGAGAAATATGGACAGACCGAATAAAATTTCCGCGACACGATTGAATTTGCGGAAGTCCAGCGCGCTGACCATGAAAAACAAAAGCAGGCCGAACGCCAGAGCGAGGATTTGTCGCTTGAGCTGCGCGGGATTGTGCGTCGCGGCCACGCTCACCAGGCCGAGCAAAGACAAAAACAAGCCAGTCCCGAACAAACGCCAGTCAAAACTGCGCCACGGGCTGTAGCCGGAACGGAAAATATCCATTATTTTGCCTCTCTCTGCCGCGCGTCATACCACAGATAAATTTCTCTGGCAAGGCGCGCCGCGACTACGCCGCCGAAACCGCCTTCTTCCACAAAAATCGCCATAGCCAGATCGGGATTTTCGTAAGGGCCGTAAGAAACAAACCAGGCGTGATCCTTGCCGAGATTTTCCGCCGTGCCGGTCTTACCGCGGATCACCAAGCCGTCAATTTTGGCGTTAATGCCCGTGCCGTCATCGACGACCTCGCGCAGCAGCCGTCTAACCAATTGAATATTTTGCGGCGCAAAAGGCAGTGTATTCACGGCCTCCGGTTTGTTTTGCAGGACAGGCCGGCCAGACACGGCAACAATTTTATGCAGCAAATAGGGTTTAAATAAACGATTTTGTTTATCGGCTACCGCCGCGGTTAGTAGCGCCATTTGCAACGGCGTGGTCAGCAAATAACCCTGCCCGATAGACATATTCAACGAGTCGCCGGGGAACCACTCCTGGCCGTAAGTGCGTTTTTTCCAGCGCGCGGTCGGCACGAAGCCGTTGTTCTCAAAAGGCAGATCGATATTGGTCGCCGTGCCGAGGCCAAAAGCGGCGGCCGCATCGGCGATTTTTTGCGGATCGAGCAGGAGGCCGAGATTGTAAAAAACGATGTTGCAGGAATTCACAAAACCTTGCAGTAAATTTTGCGTGCCGTGTCCGCCGCGGTCAAGATACCAGCAGGCAAAACGGCGGCCGTTGACGAGCATGGAGCCACCGCAAAAAAAAGTCCTGGCGGTGTCGATCTTGTCCTCCAGCGCGGCCAAAAAAGTCACGATCTTAAAAATCGAGCCGGGCGGATAAGCGCCGAGCGCGCGGTTGTAAAGCGGATGTTCTTTGGCGCGCAACTCCTGCCATTCCTGCTCGGAGAGAAAATCCGAAAAATAATTCGGATCATAATCCGGCTTGGAAACCATCGCCAGCACTTCGCCGGTCTGCGGATTGACGATGACCACCGCGCCTTTGCGGTCACCCAGGACGCGCGAGGCTTCCCGCTGCAGCGCAAAGTCGATGGTCAGCTGCAGATTGTGGCCGGGCACCGGCTCGAGCGTCCGCAGACTGCGCACCGGATTGCCATACGTATCCACCTCCAGCGGCTGTCCGCCGTCCACACCACGCAGGTAAGAATCATAATAACGCTCCAGACCGGCCAGACCGATAATGTCGCCCATTTGGTAGCCATAATTTTTTAGCTTGGACAGCTCCGTCGAGCCGATCTGCCCGACATAGCCGAGCACATGCGCGGCTTCCCGTCCCTGTGGATAATGCCGGACAATGCGCGTGCTGATAACCACGCCCTCCAGCGCCTGTTTGTTTTCCTCGATGTATGCGATCTGCCACGGCTCGAGCGAACGTCGCACCGCCAGCAATTCATATGGCAGATAATCTTTGTTTTTTAATTTGCGCTCCAGCGCGGACGTGTCGATTTTTATATTTTTCAAAAACCGCAAAACAAAATCCTGATTTTTGATCTGATAAGGCAGCACGTCCAGCGCGTATACTAATTTGCTCTCCGCCAGCACAATGCCGTAACGATCATATATGACACCGCGCGGCGCGATGCTCGGAATGATCCGCGAGCGGATGCCGTCGGCCAAAAAATCATAATAGCCGTGCTGTAAAATCTGCAAATAAAATAAACGCACCAGCAGGACAGCCAGCAAAAAAACGCCGAGCCACAAAGTGTGCTGCGCGGCGGCGCGTTTGTGCTGGTTAATCATAAATATGATATTTCCCTTTAATAAAAAATTGTAGCAGCCAGAAAAACAGCAGATTTAAAAGCAAAGTCAAAATATACTGCGGCAGCGGAACGAAAATAAAACGTCCGAGAAAAATCCTGGTCAGTGCCGCATAGCCGCCGTGCAACAGCAGCGAGCCCAGTAGCATATTCACAAAAACCAGCGAGCGGAAATCCCGAAAAATACTGACCGGCATAAAGCCGCAGAGCAGGCCGAGCAGACCGTACAGCGCGGCGTTGTAAAAACCGTAACCGTTGGCCAGATCCAAGAAAATCCCAGTCAACAAACCAGCCAGCAGGCCTCCGTAGGCGCGGCCGGACAAACCAAAACAGACTACCAGCAGGAGCAGCTCCGGCCGCGCCGGCCAATCCGCCAACCAGGTGGTCTGCAAAATATAGGCCAGCAAAAAAAACAGCGCGTACAATAAATAACTTAGCAAATAACTCATCGTACAAAAAAGATAATGTCCAGCCTGGACAAATCAACACAGGGCGTGACCACGACTTTTTTGGTCAGATTGTTGGCGGCCAGCTCCACCCGCGTCACCACGCCAACCGGCAGGCCTTTTTTGTAACGATAGCTGTAGCCGGAAGTGAGCAAGCGGTCGCCTTCCTGAATATCGGAATGTTGTGTCGCGTATTTTAATTCCAGGCGGTTGTGGTCCTTGCCAGCCAGCACATAAATGGCGCCGGTGCGTTCATTGACGCAACTGACATTGACCAGCGGATCGGTGATCAGGATCACGCGCGCGGAGTCCGCGCCAGCTGCCTCCGCATAACCGACCAGCCCCTGCTCCGCGATGACCGCCTGTCCGGCACGCACACCGGCTTTGGCGCCCTGGCCGGCCAGCACAAAACGGAACCATTGATCGGCGCTGCGGCCGGTGATCTCCGCCGGCGTTAAATAGCCGCTGTAGCCGCGCTGAAAACGCAGCGCGGCGCGCAAACGATTATTTTCATAAGCGGCCGCCTGCAACAGCGTCTCCGCGGCGCGCTGCTGGCGGTACAAAATCTCATACTGCCGATCACGCCCGCGTCTGACCGCCACCAGACGGAAAGTCTCGGCAAAATCCGCCAGCCAATTTTCCACTCCTTTTTCCATTTTTTGCAGCGCGGCGATCTTATCGGTCAAAAACAGTGGCGCTTTCTCCAGCGGCAAAAAAGCCAGCAATTTCAGCGCGCCGCCTAAGCAAACGATAAGGATAAGAAGTTTTAAGAGAAAAAAATACCCTCTACGCATAAGTGGGAAGCATTATACCATTGCTCACCGACCGTCGCTACCTGACAGACATCTTTGAATGTCTCGCTGCGCGAGACACCCCACCAGTCTGCCGCTTACGCGAGCAGACAGCCTCCCCTTGGTAAGGGGAGGCGGCCAGTAGAGACGTTGCATGCAACGTCTCTACTGGCGGTGGGGTGTTTTGTGTTCGCGTGTTTATCTCACGACGGTTAGTCTGCCGATAAATCTATGGCCTTCTTCATCCGTCAGCAGGATGATGTAGATGCCCGAAGCCACTTTGGCGCCGCGGCTATTGGTCAAATCCCACTTCAGGCTGTGCGTGCTCGTGTTCGGGTCTTCCAGCGTCGTCACCAATTCGCCGGAGATCGTGTAGATCTTCGCCCGCGTGGTCTTCGTGATATTTTCGAGCACGATCTGATCGCGGTCGGCATAGCCGTCTTCGCCGTTGGACAGATCGCCGTCGCTACCTTTGTACGGATTCGGGAACATATGCACGTCTTTCAAATTATCCGCAAAGGTAGTCGTGTCAAATACTCTGTACAAGCCAAAACCGATGATCGGAGCGGACAAGGTGTGGCCTTCTTTGTCGTGCGCGGTGATGCCGTTGGTTTCTTTGGCTTCCTGACCGGGCACGATCACCCACTCGTTTTTGACC
>JAISEH010000168.1 GCA_031264205.1 Candidatus Margulisiibacteriota bacterium | reverse complement strand
AGGCTGTTTACTGCTCGTCAATAAATGGGACTTGATCGTTAAAGACAGCACGACTATAAACTATTATGAAAAAATGATCCGCGCCCGTCTGAAATTTTTGGCTTACGCGCCTATTCTTTTTATTTCCGCGCGCGAGAGTATTCGCACTTACGACATATACCAAAAGATCAACGCCATTTACCAAAACTACCAATTTCAAAGCACGACCGGCCAGCTCAACAAAGCTGTCGCGGCGCTTCTCCAGAGGCATCCTCCGCGCGCGCACAAAGGCAAGCAGCTCAAAATTTATTATGCGGTGCAAACCGGCGTGCGACCGCCGAGTTTTACTTTTCACTGCAACAACGAAAAATTAGTGCATTTTGCCTATGAACGCTATATCGAAAATCAATTGCGCGAACATTACGATCTGACCGGCACGCCGCTGAGGTTGTTTTTTAGAGGGAAAATGCGGAAAGCCAAATAAAGATATTTACTTGGCTTTAAATAACTGCTTAAACTCTTCCCCGCTGATTTCCGCCAATTCTGTATATTGATACTCCCGTCCGGCACATTCTTGAAGATTGGTTTGATTTAATTTAGACATATCCATAAATTCCGCGAAGACCGCCAGCGGCGGCTCTAGAGCCAGTGAGCCGTGTTGCAGCAGAGAATGTCTGCCCTGCTTTTGCGCCGAGCCGAGCAGTTTCTGGCCGCCGCAGACTACCTCATATTTCGTCGGCCGCGCGAAACAAATATCTCTCGCGTACTCGCCGTCAAAACCGGCGCGCGCGGCCAGCTCTGCCTGAACGCCAATTTTTTGCAAAGCGCGGATAAATACTTCCGAGATAAAATTGCAGGATGGCATGATCCCTCTCGGCAGAGCCGCCAGGGGCGCGACGAGGCTGTACGTCAATTCATTGGGCTGATGCAAGACCAGGCCGCCGCCGGTGATCCGCTTGGCGGTCTCCACACCCAGCTCTTCCGTTTTTTTCAGGTCGATGATTTTTTCCGGTTTTTGCGCGTAGCCAAAAGTCACAGCCGGTTTGATCCACGAATAAAAACGCAAATGAATGTTTCGGGACGCGCGCGCTTCGTGAGCGTCAAAAAGCGCCGCGTCTTTTTGCATATTGGCGGCGGCGTTTTGCGGAGAGTCGATCTCCAGCTCAATATTCATCGACGGAAAGTATGCCGATAGACTGCACTTTGATCTGCGGCACTATTTCATTGTAGGAGAGCACCACGATATTCGGATAATTGCGCTCGGTAAAACGCTTAAAATGCGGACGCAGGCGCGGCGAACACAGCACAATGACCGGACTGTTGATTTTCTTAAAATACGGCATGTATTCCTGCAGCTGGCCGAGGATTTTCTCGCCGACTGACGGATCGATCGCCAAAAACGAGCCGTACTCGGAATGATGCAGTGAGCCGATCATCGTTTCTTCCAGACGCGGATCGATAGTCAATACAGTCAGTGTGTCGTCTTTGTCCGCATACTGCGAGCAGATCTGCCGCGCCAGAGCCTGCCGCACGTATTCGGCCAGCAAACTGGTGTCACGCGAAACATGCGCGTAATCCGCCAGTCGCTCCAGTATCGTGGACAAATCACGGATCGAAATTCTTTCTTTGACGAGCAGCTGCAAAACTTTGTGCACCTGACCGAGCGAAAGCATGTCCGGCACCAATTCGCGCACGATCGCCGCGTTGGTGTTTTTGACCAGCTCCAGCAGTGACTGCACATTTTGCCGCGTCATGATCTCGTCGGCGTGTTGTTTCACGACTTCGGTGAAATGATTGGCGATATAGTCCACCGGCGACATGACTGTAATGCCGGCTTCCTGCAATTGCGGCAAGAAATCATCGACTACCCAGGCGCCGGGCAATTTGGTCACCGGATCGACCGTTTCCTCCGCGGTGATATTCTTGGACGAGAGTTCTTGTATGGAGAGCGGCACATAGTGATAGTTGACCAGCGCCACGCCGTTGGAAATTTTGGTGCCGCGTATCTCCACCACATATTCATTGGGCGGCAGAGAGAGATCGTCCATGACGCGCACACCCGGGATCACAAAACCCAATTCCTGGCCGATATGATAACGGATAAGCGTGATCCTCTCCAGCAACGGTCCGTCCTGACTGGGATCGATCAGCGGCACCAGATTGCGGCCGGTCTTGAGCGCGATCGGGTCCAGCGCCAGCGTGCTCAACAAACTCTCCGGTTTTTTCATCGCTTCTTTGGCCGCGTCCTCGCCGCTCGTGCCCAGCGCGCGTCCCAATTCGGCCATTTCCGCTTTGGCCTTCGAGCGCATAATGGCAAAAGCCACACTGCCCAGCAGACCGGACAGGACTAAAAACGGCGCGGTCGGCAGACCGGGCACCATGCCGAAAAGCCCGAGCACCAGCGAAGCGAAAGCAAAAGCGCGCGGCTGATTGCCGAGCTGTGCCATGAGGTCCGCGCCCAGCGAATCCGCCGAAGCGGATTTGGTCACAACCAAACCGGTGGCGATAGACATCAGCAGAGCCGGTACCTGACTGGTCAGACCGTCGCCGATAGTCAGCTTGAAAAAAAGATTCGCGGCTTCGGCCATTTCCAGCCCTTGCTGCATCACGCCGATTATCAAGCCGCCGAGCATTTCCACCAGCAAAATCACAATGCCGGCGATCGCGTCGCCGCGCACAAATTTATTCGCGCCGTCCATCGCGCCGAAAAACGAGGATTCTTTGGACAAATCCTCGCGGCGTTTTTTGGCCATGTCGCCGTCGATCAAGCCGGCGTTCAAGTCCGCGTCGATAGACATTTGTTTGCCGGGCATGGCGTCCAGCGTGAAACGCGCGGCCACTTCAGCGACGCGCTCGGCGCCTTTGGTGATCACGATAAAATTGACCAGCGTGATGATGACGAAAATCACGCCGCCGACTACGAAATTGCCGCCGGTCACAAAATTGGCAAAAGCCAAAATGACCTGCCCGTTAAAAGCCTTGCCCTGACTCAAAATCAGACGCGTCGAGGAAATATTCAACGCCAGACGGAAAAGCGTGACGACCAATACTATAGAAGGAAACGAAAGCAAATCCAGAGCTTTTTGCAAAAACATGGAAATCAACAGCATGATGATACCGATCGAAATGGAAAAAACCAGAAGTATGTCCAGCAACCAGGTCGGCAGAGGGATCATCATCATCGCGATGATCAAAACCAACGCCGCTAAAACACCAAGGTCTCCGCCGCGGAATAAATCGCGCAAACCGGCGGCTTTAGGCTGATCGGTTGTTGTTGTTGCTACCAAGTAAAAGGCCCCCTGCTTGG
>JAISEH010000155.1 GCA_031264205.1 Candidatus Margulisiibacteriota bacterium | reverse complement strand
AAGAAAATTTTGCCGTGGTGTCAGTGGTTGGCGACGGGTCGTTTTCCGGCGGCTTGATTTTTGAAGCGCTGAATAACGCACAAAACCTGCGCAAATTCGTGATCGTTTTAAATGACAATGGTATGTCGATCGGCAAGCCGGTTGGCACGCTGGCCGGTATGATCACCAAACTGCGCCTGTCCAATATTTACCGTGGCTTGAAAAAACACACCGAGTTTATGCTGGGACTTTTACCGGCGATCGGTCGGCCGCTACGTCTGGCTGTGGACAAACTGATCAATCGCACCGGCGGCATTATTATCCGCGAGCTGGCCAAACGGCAAAAAGCCGGTTTTTTTCAGGATTTGGGTTTTACTTATTTTGGTCCGCTCGACGGACATAATATTTCGTTGCTGACGGTCGCTTTGAAATACGCCAAAGATTTTGACCGGCCGGTGCTGTTGCATGTGCTGACCAAAAAAGGCAAAGGCTACACGCCGGCGGAAAAAGAGCCGTCGCGTTTTCACGGCGTGTCCGGTTTTGCTCTGGAAACCGGAGAGCTGGAGCAGGGCGAGCGTTCTTACACCAAGGTTTTCGGCGAGGAATTATTAAAACAAGCCGCCGGAGACAAGAAAATTTGCGCGGTCACGGCGGCTATGGCGGAAGGCACTGGCCTGAGCGCTTTTGCGGAAAAATATCCCGAGCGGTTTTTTGATGTGGGCATTGCCGAGGAGCACGCGGTGACTTTTTCCGCCGGGCTGGCCGCCGGAGGACTGAAACCGGTCACGGCTATTTACTCCACTTTTTTGCAGCGCACCTACGATCAGATAATTCACGACGCGGCTTTGCAAAAACTGCCCTTGTTTTTGGCGGTAGACCGCGCCGGCCTGGTCGGAGCTGACGGCCCGACGCATCACGGCGTTTTTGATCTCTCGTTTTTGCGCACTGTGCCCGGTTTGATTTTGGCCGCGCCCAAAGACGCCAATGAATTAAAAGATTTAATTAGATTTGGTTTGAATTGCTCAAGATTATTTGCGCTACGCTATCCGCGCGGCAAGGCGTTGTTTCTGGACGCGGAGCGGGACGCGCGGGACGTGGAGCTGGGCAGAGGCGAGATTGTTTATGGGCAGCCGGACGCAGAAATAACGATTTGGGCAATCGGCGCCATGGTCGTGCAGTCTGTCAAAGCCGCCCGGCAGACCGGCCGAAATATTTGCGTGATCAACGCGCGTTTTGCCGCGCCTCTGGATAAAGAATTACTGCAGGCCACGACTAAAAAAGCTAAAAAATTATTCACTGTTGAAGAAAACTCGAGGCGCGGCGGTTTTGGCGCGGCGGTGGCCGAAGCTCTGACGGAATTAAAAATTTCCCTGCCGCATATTATTTGCGGCATACCGGATAATTTTGTCGGACAGGGTCCTGTCGAACAGCTTTATCAGGACTGCGGCCTCGATGTTGAAACTCTGGCTAAACTTTTCAATGCTTAAATATTTTTGGGCGGTGCGCAAATTGGAGCGGTATGCGCGTTTTGCCGGCATCAAGCCCGGTCTGGAACGCATCACGGAGTTATTGGCTTTGCTAGGCGAGCCTCAGCGCAAGATCAAGGCCGTGCATATTGCCGGCACGAACGGCAAAGGCTCGACAGCGTTGCTGGCCACAAATGCTCTGCGCGAATGTGGTTACAAAGTAGGGACCTATCTTTCGCCGCATTTGGTCGAATATACCGAGCGTTTTTTAATTGACGGACAGGAAATTTCCCGGCGAGATTTTGCCAGAATATTTTTTCGGGTCAATAAAACAGCGCGCCATGTGGAGAATATTACAGAATTTGAAATTCTAACAGCCATGGCTTTTGTTTTTTTTCAGGAACAAAAAATCGAGCTGGCGGTTTTGGAGACAGGTTTGGGCGGCAAATATGACGCGACCAATGTCTGCCGGCCTGTTTTGACGATTATCACACCGGTCGATTACGATCACGAGGCTGTGCTGGGAACGAGCCTGAAAAAAATCGCCGCGGAAAAAGCCGGCATTATTAAAAAAGGCGTGCCGCTGGCGACAGTCCGGCAAAAACTACAGGCAATGGCCGTAATAAAAAAACAGGCGGCGAAATACGGCTGTCAGGTAATACGTGTAACGCCTCTACTTGATACAGACAACAAACAGCTTGTTCTGGCGGCCTTGCGGCTTTTGAAATTGCCGTCCGGGTTGATCAAGAAAGGTCTGCAAAAAACTGTCTTTCCCGGGCGTGTGCAAAAATGGCGGGACGATCCGCCGTTTTATCTCGATGTAGCGCACAACCCGCAGGCCTTTGCCAATTTGCTACAAACTGTCCGGCCGAAAATTTTGGTCTTTGGTTTAATGCGCCGCAAAAATTTAAAAAAAATATTGGCTGTTCTAAAACCGCAAATAGTTTTATTGATCGCCGTCACTTTACCCTCGTTGCGCCGTGAAGAAGCTTTCACGGCCGCCGAAATAGCCGCGTCCGCGCGCGCTTGCGGTATACCCGTAGTGACTAAACCCAATGTCCCGTCCGCCTGCCGTCTGGCCGCGCGCGAAGCCTCGCGTCTGCACGTTACTGCCGCCGCGGCCGGCTCTTTTCATTTAGTGGGTGAGATTTTTAAAAAATACAAATTACCGCGGGCTATTTGCTGAGCACCTGTCCGGTTTCCGCGTCGAGCACGACGGCATAATTTTTGTTATTGCCGTGAAAAACCACCTGCCATTTTGAGGTTTTTTGCCGCGTGTCATAAGGCGGGCCGATCAGCGAGATCACTCTGGCCGCGGCGCCAGACTCGGCGATAAAAGCGTCGGCGGCTTCCGTGGCTTTGCGCAGCGCGGTTGGCGTATCGATTTTCAGATTGAGCACCGGATTGAGCGGCGAAAGCATAGTTTCTTTTTGCGCGATGTAGCCGGAG
>JAISEH010000147.1 GCA_031264205.1 Candidatus Margulisiibacteriota bacterium | reverse complement strand
CTGTTCAAAGAATTTGTGGCTTTGTACGGCTACAATCTGACCTACGCCAATGACAGGACTGGCGCCTACCGCGTGGAAATGGGGCAGGTTTATATACCGGCGCAAACCGAGACTGTTCGCCAGCGCGCCAATATCGCCACGGAAAATCTTTACACGCAGCCACAGTTAAATGCCTATGAAGAGAGCCGCTGGAAAACTGTCTCGGCCATTGACCGCTATGTGCTGGTGGCTGTCATGGCGCGCATCACCGCCAAGGACAGCGATGTGGTCATTCAACTGGACTCTACAGAAAGCGTCGGCCCGACTTCCAGTCAGGTTAATTTACTGCGTAAATATTTCCGCGACCTCGGCTATCAAGCGGAATTCGAGTGATGAAAGCTCCGGCGCGCGCGGCACGGAAATCGGTCAAGATACATACGCTGCGCTCTCACGAGGATGAACAGTTTGTCGCCGATCAGGTCATTGCCGGATATATTGTGCTGGTTGATTTTAAATATATCGATGAAGCGATCAAGCAGCGGGTCAAGGCTTTTTTGGATGGCACGATGTGCGGCCTCGACGGTAAAATGATCGCGCTGCGTGACGATTTGTTGTTGCTTTTGCCGAACGGCGTGCTGGAAGAAGAGAATATGGGGGAATACAAACTTGCGTAAAATTGTCTGGGGGTTTTTGTTGCTGGCGCAATTGTGGGCGGTGGAGTACAGCCTGCCGGCGCCGCAACGCGTGGAAATACCGGCTGCCGGCCTGACCATTATCGGCACATATTATCCGACACCGGTGACGAGCAACAGCGCGGTGATTTTGATCCACGGTCTGGGACGCAACCGCGGCGACTGGAATGATCTGGCCAAATATTTGCAAAAAGAAGGCATCACGGCGCTGTCCGTGGACCTGCGCGGACACGGCGAATCTATCGACGACGCCGGATTGGGCTGGCGTGCTTTTACCGCGGAAAATTACGCGGCATTGCTGGCCGATCTCAACGCGGTTTTAAGTTTTGCCGGCCGCAATCTCAATGTCAAACCCGGGCAGACTGGTTTGGTCGGGCAAGGGCTTGGCGCCAATCTGGCTCTGCAATTGGCCGAACGCAATCCGCAGGTGGCCGGAGTGGTTTTGCTTTCACCGGCGCTGGATTACAAAGGCGTGAAACTGGCCGTGGATAAATATCAAAAATCCGTTTACGTTATTTGCAGTCAATTTGAAAAATTGTCGGTCGAGGCTGACGAATATTTAAAAAGAAGTTTCAAGGGCAAACTTAAATCCGACGTTTACGATTACGGTGGCACGATCATTTCGATTTTCCGCCAAAAATTCACTTTGCCGAGCAATATTTCCGTGTGGTTTAAACAGCTTTTTGCTAATTGACACCTCGACTCCGCTCGGTGTCCGGACTGTCCGACAGGGAATGATTCCGTTAAAAATTTCTGCAAAACCCTCTTAAATATTATATAATTTTAAACTATGCGTCGAACTTGTTTATGGAGCGGAATTTTATTCTTGGGGCTGCTTTCAGCTTGTCAAGCCGCTGCGGTTTTGGCGGCGGACAATGATTTGCCGCGCCCGCCGGTGTCCGCGCCCAATCCTTTTAGTCCCAACGCGGACGGCGTGGACGACACGACTACTATTATTTACCAGCTAGCGCGCGCCGAAGATATCAATATCTATATTTATGACATCAATGGCAATGTGGTTTGGCGGCGGTCTATTCCCGACGGACAGGAAGGCGCGCGCGTCGGCCTCAATCGCGTGATTTGGGACGGCCAGACTTCTTTGCGCGGCGATGGTGTTTTGCCCAACGGAGTTTATATTTGCCGGATTTTGGCCGGCGCCGGTAAAAAATCGCTGGGACGCGCGAAAATTTTGCTCTTGAAGTAGATCAAAATGAAAAAAACATTTTTGACAATATTATTATTTTTGTCCGCGGCTTGCGGCGATACGCTAGGCTCGCCGGATATTTCGGCTTGGCCGGCCTCGGCGCGGCATATCGGTTTGGGTGGCTTGAGCACAGTTATCGTTGCTGACCCGGCCGCGGCGGTGCACAATCCGGCCGCTCTCGCGCCGCTGAAACATTTTAAATTTTTTTCGCTCTCGGCGCGGACTTTGCAGGAAGTCGATTATCTCAATTACGGTCTGGCTTTTCCTTTGCCGGGCAATTCGGCGCTGGGTATTTCTTATCTGTCGCGCGGTCTCAACGATATCCCGCTGACCGATGCGGCTTTTGCCGCCGCTCCCGATCTGGACGCCGTGCTGCCCAACACTTCTTACCGCGAAAATGTTTATTTGCTGACTTACGCGCGGGCGCAGGAGCTTTGGCATCGTCCCTGGCATTGGGGGATTAGCGCCAAAGTTTTGCAGAAAATTGTCGCGGACTATGACGACGGTAGCGGAAGCGCGCTGAATTTTGATCTGGGTTTTTATACCGAGCCGCTGCGCGAATTGAGCCTCGGGCTGAAAATACAAAATGTATTGCAGGCCGGGCAGGGTAATATGCTGTGGCAGACCGGCGTTTCCGAAAGACTGGATCAATATGTCACGCTGGGTCTGGCCAATAAGACTTTTTTGCGCAATGTTTTACTCGGCCTCGAGGTCCAGAAAAATACGGCTGGCGACGCTTATCCGGGCACGCTGCATTTCGGCGCGGAATGGCAGCCGTTGCAGCCTCTGTTTTTGCGTGTCGGAGCGGGAC
>JAISEH010000138.1 GCA_031264205.1 Candidatus Margulisiibacteriota bacterium | reverse complement strand
CAATATTCAAAATGTTGTTTTGCAAAATTATTTGCCGATCAATAACAGCAAGCTGGAGATCAAAAATCAGATCAGCAAAGCGGAAATGCTCAAAACTCTGGAGCTGGCGCAACGGATTTTACCGAATGATATTCCGATCACTGTGCCCGGCGCGAACAATGAAAATATTTTGGACTTTATCAAAGCCGGTGTGCGGGACATCGGCTCTTACGATCTGACGGAGGAAAAGAAAAGCGACGCGGATCATGCCAAACAATTGACCGCGCTGGAAAAAATTTTGAAAAAACAAAGTTTGGGTTTGCAGCGACGCTTGCCGATTTTTTCCAAATATATTTTGGAAAATTGGTACTCGCGCAAGCTGGCGCAGATTTTAGATCGCTACAAAGCTTTGCTCAAGAATTCTGAAAATGTCGATCTCGGCGTAGATGTCGATGGCGCTTTTGCAGAAGAATTTGACCTGCCGGTTCGGAACAGATCGCGCCGCAAAACCGCGCGGAAAAAATCCGGCCGTCCGGCCAAGAGGCACGTTGTAAAAAAAGTTAAGCCCCAAAAGAGAAGACGCTAATTAGGGTTTTTGAGCTGCTTTTTGAGCAAACCGAGCAGATAAAGTTTTTCTCCGCCGCGTATTTTGGTTTTCAGCAATAAAGGGTCTTTCATAACACACCTCCTTTACAAAAACTTCCAACATTTTTGCCTGCGGAACTTAACAAGCGCAGCGAAGTTAAGTGACGCCTACAAGCCTGCATAGCAGGCGACGTAAGTTTTTACAAAAACTTCCAACATTTTTGCCAAGTTTTTTATAGGTAATACTGCAAGATTTATGCCAAGTTATTGGGCAGGAATTTACAATTAACGAAATAAAAAAACGGCGAAATTTATTCGACTAGGACTGTTTGTTTGATGATTTTTTCGTTTTTGAGTTGAAAAAAGAGCGTGTAATCACCGGTAACCGGCGCCGGAATTTCAATAGTTTTGCGGACAGGCAGGGAGAGCACATTGTCAGCCGGATCAAGCACGGCGATTTCTTGAATGTTTTCCGGCTGCAAATCGCTGACAATAATGCGTTTGCGGGACACGCTGATCTCCGGCTGAAAACTGGCGTCGCTGACCGCGTACGCCGCCGAGTTGCGCGGGAGTTGAAAATCAAAACCCAGGCCGAATAAAAATGAATTGTCTATTTCTACTTTGGTCGGGTTGAAAAGCAGCGCCAGATCGCAGTGAAAATCATTGTAACGCAATCCGGTGCCGAGCGTGAATTCCTCGCCGCTGTTGTAACCGCCGCGCAAACAAAAAACATTTTTCAGTAGCCAGGACTCCAGTCCCAGCGCCCAGCCGCGCGCTTCCTCGCTGTAGACATCGAGATCGGCGTACAGGTGATTTTCAAAATCGGCCAGCGGCAGATGATAGGCCACGCCGGCGGTCAATTTGCGCGCCAGATATTCCTGCAGGCCGGTAGTCCAATCCAGCGTGGAAAAAAGATTGCGAAAAGTCGCGCCCAGTGTCAGGTCTTGATGCATGACCTGAATCAAACCCAGATCGACGGCAAAACCTTCGGCGCGGTATTTATCGATAGTGTGAGAAATGATTTTGTAATTGAGGCCGCCATACAATCCGTGCTCGAGGCGAAAAGCTGTGGAAAAATTGATAAAGCGGTACTCGTCGGCAAAAGAACCTTCTTCCACCGGCAGCCCGCCGGACGAGCTGGTGCGCGGAATACTGTTGATGCCTTCCTGCACCAGATTGAAACCGAGCGGCAAAACGTCGCCGCCGAACAACAGCACAGCATCCAGCGAAGAGTGATTTACGAAACCAAGTTTTTGATAATAGGTCAGGTCAAAGCCGCTTTTGCCGGCAAAAGCCAGACTGGCCGGATTCCAGTAAGCCGCGCCGACGCCGTCCAGGCGCGCCGCTCCTGCTCCGCCGCAGCTCAAAACGGCCAGGCCGGAAGTTTTGTCCAAAAGATCGACCGGAAACGAAGCCAGAACGAGCGCGGACAACAAAAAAATTCCCCCGCTAATTTTTGGCCAAAAATTCACCGTTCCCCCCGTATATAGTTGATTATAAAATTTTTTTGCCGACGAAGACAACACCCGGCGGCGCGCTTTCTATAGTCTCGGTGTTTTTGAGCGCTTTCAGAGCGGCGAGCTTGGCGCGGCGAAAACGCTCCTCGCGGCTCAACGGCGTGAATTTGCTGACGCCGGTCGGTTTACCGATCTTCACAATATTGCTTTGCACTTCCAGCGCGCAACCGCATTCCTGACAAAACTTGGAATCTTCTTGATTTTCTTTATGGCAATTTGAGCAAATCAGCATAACTCCCATACCTCCGCGCGTGATAAGTATTACTATACACTAACGTGGCGAGGTGGTCAATTAGTAATTATTAAGAAAGTGTTGTTCTGTAAATTTCTTTTTTATTATGTTTAAATAACGCCATGTCCGAGATTGCTCAGATCCGCACCCGTTTTGCGCCGTCGCCCACTGGCTATTTGCATGTCGGCGGCGCGCGCACGGCGCTTTTTAACTGGCTGTACGCCCGTAAAAATAACGGTAAATTTATTCTGCGCGTTGAGGACACTGATCGCGCGCGCTCCACGCCGGAAGCGATACAGGCTATTCTCAACGGCTTGCGCTGGCTTGGACTGGACTGGGACGAGGGGCCGGAGATTGGCGGAGATTTTGGCCCGTATTTTCAGACGCAGCGTTTGGAAATTTACAATAAATATCTGGCCGAGTTGCTCGACCAAAAAGCGGCTTATGAAAAAGACGGCGCGGTGTATTTCAAATCCACGGACCCCGACGGCAATATCGAGGATTTTGTAATCCGCCGTTCGGACGGCATGCCGGTTTACAATTACGCGGTGGTCATTGATGACGCGCTGATGCGGATCACGCATGTTATCCGCGGCGACGATCATCTCTCCAACACTCCGCGGCAGGTGATGATTTACAAAGCGCTGAATTTTGCCGTGCCGAAAATCGTCCATGTGCCGATGATCTTGGGGCCGGACGGACAGCGTTTGAGCAAACGGCACGGCGCGACTTCTGTCGAGGAATACGCCAAGCAGGGCGTGCTGCCGGAAGCGATGGTCAATTATCTGGCGCGGCTCGGCTGGGCGTACAAAGATCAGGAATTTTTTACGCGCGCGGATTTGCTGGATAAATTTTCGCTGAACAAAGTCGGCAAATCGGCGGCGATTTTTGACAACAAAAAACTGGAATGGCTGAACGCCGAGCATATCAAAAAAGCGCCTTTGAGCCGGCTCAAAGATTTTTTGCCAGCGGAATATTTGCAGCAGCCGAAAATCGACCAAATTTTGACTTTGAGCCAATCGCGGATGAAAACAGTCGGACATATCGCCAAAAGCTGCGCGTATTTTATCGAAAAAGAAATCATTGTTCCTGCGGAATTGCAGGCCACGGCGGAAAGCGCCAGAAAATATTTGCCGGAGCTGGCGGCGAAATTAAAAACGATTGTTTGGCAGATCGAGACTATTGAAAAAACGGTGCGCGGTTTTGCGGCCGCACAAAATCTTGACGCGGCGCAGATCATTATGCCGCTGCGGATTATCCTGACCGGCTCCAATGTTTCACCCGGCATATTTGAAGTGATGGAGCTGCTCGGTCAGGAGCTGACCGTCGCCAGATTGAGCGTATGATCGGTTATTGCCGCCGCGCGCTGCTCTGGATAGCCATAATCGCCTCAATGCCTCTGGGTATTTTGCCGCTGCTTTTCATGGCGTTTTTTCTGCCCAAGCGCGCGCGACTCGTCGCGGTGTGCTGGGGTAGATTTTTGCTCTGGATTTCCGGTTTTCGAGTGAGCGTAAAAGGTCTGGAAAATATTCCGCAAAAACCGCTGATCATCGCC
>JAISEH010000115.1 GCA_031264205.1 Candidatus Margulisiibacteriota bacterium | reverse complement strand
CGAGGAACTCAAGGCCTGCTGTTTTCACGTCTATCAAAAAGACAGCAAAAAAACTTACGCCAACACGCTGACCGCGCGTCCGTATACGGACACCGCGCTGCGAAGTTTCGCGCCGCCTTTTGCCGCCAAACACGCGCGCTACTCCGCCGCTTACCCCAAAGCCAAATATGTTTTCGATGATCCTCAGCAGCCTGCGGAAATTATCTGCGAACAATATTCGCCGACACTGCCGCATAATTATCGAGAGACCAGTTATCCGGTCGCAGTTTTCGAGCATACTGTGCGCAATAAGACCGCGGAAAAAATCGAAGTCGCGCTGGCTCTGAGCTGGGCCAATATGACCGGCTGGGGTTTTGAAGATCAGCGGCCAGGCGTGCAGGACAACTGGTTTAGTTTTGTTAAAAATAATCAAAACCGCCGGCATAAATTGCGCACAGATCGGAAAATGACGGCGGTAATTATGGGCAACCCGGCGGACACTGACTGCAAGCCCGTTAGGGTGCGAAGTCGAACCGCCCCGCGCGAAATGGACGGCGAGATCGGTATTGCGGTGCTGGCGGAAGGGACGGCCAAAACTTCCGCGCAGACTTATTTTTATCTGCAGGGCGCCGGCAAAGAATTTAAAAGTTTCGCGAAAACCGGAATTTTTAGCGGAAAAAATCCACCCGGCCTGCTCGAACAGCAGAATTACGGTGCGGCTGTGGCCGGCAAAGTTACACTGGCCGCCGGCGAAACGCAAAAAATAACTTTTCTGCTCGTCTGGGATTTGCCGGTCGCGCATTTCGGCGCTGGTGTGGACAGATACAAATATTACACGCGTTTTTTTGACCGCAGTGGCCGCAATGCCCACGCGCTGCTCCAAACCGCCGCTAAACAATACACGGATTGGTCGCAAAAAATCGACGAATGGCAGGCCGAAATTATTCATGACAGCCAAACTGCCAAACAACTAAAAAGTGAAAAGTCCCGCAAAAATTATTGGCAAATGCTGATCAATGAATTGTATTTTTTGGCGGACGGCGGTAGTTACTGGGACGCGCAAAGCGGCTCTTTTGGCTTGCTGGAATGTTTTGACTATCCGTTTTACGAAACGCTGGATGTGCGTTTTTACGGCTCGTGGCCGCTGCTGAAATTTTGGCCGGAAATCGAGCTTAAAATCATGCGGGATTTTGCCGCGAATATCGGCAAGAGCAATCCGCAAATGACGCGCTATCATTTTCACACGGACGATCCGTTGCTGCCTTTGCCAAAAAATAAAAACACGCGGTTGCTGTGTTATGACCGCCGGAAAATTGCCGGAGCTTGTCCGCATGATCTCGGTTCGCCCAAACAGGCGCCTTTTAGCAGTCCGGACGGCTACACCTGGCAAAACACTAATTACTGGAAAGATTTAAACGCTAAATTTATTTTGCTCGCCTACCGCGATTATGTTTTCACCGGCCAGCAGAAATTTTTGCGCGAGGTTTGGCCGGCCATGCGGCAGGCTCTGGCTTATTTGCAAAAAATGGATCGGGACAAAGACGGCGTGCCGGAAAACAGCGGCTACCCCGATCAAACTTATGACAACTGGACAATGCACGGCGTGTCGGCTTATTGCGGTTCGCTCTGGCTGGCGGCCCTGCGCGTCATGCGCAGCGCAGCGGAAACACTCGGCGCTGCGGCGGCGGCCAAACAATACGCTGTCCTGCTGGCCAAAGCGCAAAAAACTTTTGACCAAAAATTGTGGAACGGCAAATATTATAATTTCTGCGAGGGCAATACGGACATCATGGCCGATCAACTCATCGGGCAATGGTACATCGCTCTGCTCAAGACCGAGCCGATACTGCACAACAGCAAAATCCTTTCCGCGCTGAAAACGATTTACCGCGGCACGCGCAGTAAATGGGGTTTGCTTTCCGGCAAAAAAAGCAACGGCCAGATGGTCGAGGCCGAGCAAGGCCGCGATGTCTGGGTCGGCGCCAATTTCGCGCTCTGTTCTCTTTTTCTAAAAAACGGCCTGCGCAAAGAAGCGGAAAAAATTCTGAACATCATGGCAGAAACTATTTACCGCCGCGGTTTTTTCTTCCGCACGCCGGAGGGTTGGGACAGTCGGGGACATTTCACAGCCACAATGTATATGAGACCTAACGCGATTTGGGCGCTGGAGTTTTAGATTAGCAAAATAAAAAGAATTATTTGGTAAATCAGAACCACTAAATTTTTCATTGTTTTGACCATTCAAACGAGAGCCTTATAGGATCTTTTTCATAATCAAGTGAATCGTATAAAACAACATTAATTATTTTGGATTTATCATTATTATTTATTATCCATTTATATGTTTTAAAATAATTGCCTGCATATTTTCTAATATCTGTTTCAGAATAGTATTTTCCAAGAGCAACATTTAAATCATACAACAAATCTTTTCGAGTAATATTTGAATTTAAATATATTCTTACAGAATATCTCACACTACCAGTGTGCATATCATATGGTATATCACTAAAATCATATACAACCTCTTTAACATATTTTTCTTTAATATTTTCGCCAATAAAAACTGGCGCAGAAAACATTCCTTGATGAAAGCATTCATAAGATATACCAGATTCATTAAGTTTATTTTTCACTGTTTTCTCATTAAGATCATCATCAGAAATTCCAAATAATGTTTCTACCATAGTAGAAGTTTTAGGTGGATTAACAAAAATACTTTCCTTACCTTTGCATGAACATATAGCGATAACGCAAAAAATACATATCAATAGTAAAATGATGATTTTTTTCATGTTTCATTCGATCTTTGCCTGACGCGCCATATCCACGTCCCTGAAGCTAAAACCTAGTCTTTCACCGCGCCGCTGGTCAAGCCCGACACAATTTGTTTTTGCAGCAAAATAAACAGAATCATCACCGGTATCGTGGCGACGGTCGAGGCGGCCATGAGCAAATCGTAGCGATTTTGGAAATTGCCGACGAAAAGCCGGATGCCGACCGGAATGGTCATCGTGTGCGCGCTGGTCAAGACCCAGGCAAAGACCAATTCGTCCCAGGCCTGCAGAAAAATATAAATACCCGTCGCCACAATGCCCGGCATGGACAGCGGCAGCGAAATTTTATAAAAAATCTGGAACGGCGTGCAGCCGTCGAGCGTGGCCGCTTCTTCTAAAGCCAGCGGTATGGACGCGAAAAAGCCGCGCAGTATCCAAATGCTGAATGGCAGGAAAAACGCGGCGTAGATGAAAACCAGTCCGGCCACCGTACCTTTCATCGGTATACCCGTGGCTTCTGTGATCTTAATAAACATAATATACACGGGGATCAGCATCATCACGCCCGGGATCATTTGCGTCGAGAGCACTGCGGTGCTCAAAAAACGGTTGCCCGGAAATTTAAATCTGACCAGCGCGTAGGCCGTGATCGTGGCCAAGATCATCGAAAAAAACGCCGTCATGCCGCAAATGATAAAGGAGTTGCGCACATAGAGGCCGAAATCAATATTGTAAAAAAGATCGATAAAATTGCGCCAGAAAATATTTAAAAAACCGGCTTTGTCCATCAGATAAGTTTTCTCGACCGCTTGGGTCCGCAGATTGTAGATCGCCGCGCGGCCGACCGAGGTGGCCACATAAATTTGCTCGCCGATCACCTGCGCATAATTCACGTCGGAATTAACATACACGCCTTTATTGATGAGCTTGCCTTTTTTATTCACATTGTCAAAGAGCGGCGTTGTGATGTCCTCCAGATGTTGGCCGGTCTTGGTCAGCCGCGTAAAACCATTGCCCGTGCCCAAAATAAGGCCGGCGTCGCTGACCGTCATGTAGCCGATCTGCACAAAATAATCCAAGTCCGCCGTGGAATAAATCTGACGCAGCGCGCCATTGCGGTAAGCGTAAACTTTGGAAAAAGAATTCATGAACAAAGTGTCCGTCGCCTCGTCATAAGCCAGATAACGAATGTCGGAATTCTCAAAATCGGGATGCTCGATAATTTTTTCCTGCGTCAGAGCCGCGGTGTTAATCACCACCACACCCAGATTGGTGGCGATGTAAAGTCGGCCACCGTGATAATAAATATTGCCGATCGAAAACTTGTCAAAAAAATCCGGCATTTGGCTCAAGACCTGATAAACATTGCGCAGTTGCATGGTCTCGCGGTCAAATTCAAAAATCTTGTCGTAATCCAGATAACCGAGCGTCAGCCAGACCTTGCCGCTTTGCGGATCGACCGCCAGCAGCGTTTTGGAAATTTTATTGAAATCCAGTTTGGCGTTCCATTTGATGCGCATTTTCTTGACGGCAAAAGTTTCTTTGTCCACACGGATCAGTCCCTTGTCCGCGGAAGACAGCCAGACATATTTGTCGTCGCTGGCGTAATTGGTGTTGTTAGTTTTAAATCTCCGGCGCTGGAGCAGTCTGCCGGTATCCAAATCCAGATAGTTGATCGAGCCGTCGCGTGTGCCGACCAGCAGTTTGCCGCCAACTTTTTCCGTAAAAAGCACATTGGTCGGCGCGCGTTGAAAGAAAATCTTACCCTGCACAATGTCGTTGTTGTTCATGAAAGCATTAAAGACCATCCAAAAAATCGGGAACAGCACCACGACCAGCGTGGTGTACATCAGCACATTGTAAACCCGGTCCATGACTTTTTTGTAAACATGGAACGGCATAGTCCGTAAATCGCGCCAAAATTGTCGCATCAGCCTTCTTCCACTCCTTTGTAAAATTTATACCAAAAATTCACGATGACCATCATCACCACCATCAGTAGAAAAGACAACGCCGCGCCTGTGCCGAAATCCCAGCGCTGAAAACTGTTGCGGAAAATATTGGTCATCAGCAAATCGCCCCACTCACCCGGGAAGCCCGCGCCGTTGCCGAACATCATGTACACAATATTGAACGCGTAGACATTGAAAATCAGGCCGAACAAAAGCAAAATCGCCCAGACCGGTTTCAAGAGCGGAAAAGTGATGTACCAAAAC
Source organism: Candidatus Margulisiibacteriota bacterium (assembly GCA_031264205.1). Classification (GTDB taxonomy): domain Bacteria; phylum Margulisbacteria; class Termititenacia; order Termititenacales; family Termititenacaceae; genus Termititenax. The sequence goes on along the minus strand of JAISEH010000115.1, from coordinate 1,077 downwards.
TTGCGCCAGCCGTTGGCGCCGTCAATGTCCGCCGCCTCGTAATAATCATGAGGTATGCCCTGCAAACCAGCCAGCAGCATGAGCATCGGATGCGGCCAGCCGCGCCAGACCGTCGGGATAATTATCGCCGCCAGAGTTTTCGGGTCGCCCATCAGCCAAAACGGTTTGTCCGCGGTGACGCCCAGCCAGCCGAGCCAGGTGTGAACCTGCAAAATATCATAGAGAATAATATTGATGATGCCGGTCTCTTTTTGCCACATAAAACCCCAGAGCATACCGACGACAAAAGTCGGCACGATCCACGGAAACAAAAACAGGCCGCGCAGCACATTGCGGCCTTAGAATTGGCGGTTGAGCATTTGCGCGACGATCATGCCGATGCTCAGCGTGCCAAAAGTCACAATGATCGCGTAAAAAATCGTGTTGCGCACGGCCGAGATAAAACCCAAACGCACCGGCGAGGAAGAATTGAAAAGCACGTCGTAGTAATTTTTCCAGCCGACAAACGGCGCGCCCAAATATTCGCTGATCGTAAATTGATCCATTTGCAGCAGCGACATCCAGATGCCCTGCAGCAACGGCAATAAATGCAGCAAGATCAAACAAATCACCGCCGGCGTGACAAAAATAGAGGCCAGCCGGTACTTGTGGTAAGTGCCAACTATGTTGTTTATTATTTTCCGCGTTTTTGCCACTGCTTCGCCGCCTCCGTCAGGATCACGTCCATTTCCCGTTGGATAATATCCAATCTGTTACGCAATTGGGTCAAACTATAATCGCCGTGGCTGCGCACGACTTCGTCCCACATCAAACCAAAATCTCTGGTCAAAACTACCGTTTCCATTTGTCCCCAGGCCGGTATGGCCGGATAGGCTTTGGAACTGCGCAGCGCGTCGCTGAACACGCGGCGAAAAGGATCGTCGGTAAAATACGAATTACTGTAGGCGGATTTGAGCGCCGGCAAAAAACCGGTCATTTGTGAATAAGCGATCTGCGCTTTTTCATTGGTGGTCAGATATTCCACCACTTTCCAGGCGGCTTCTTTATGTTTGGTCGTTTTGAAAATCGCCAGATTGC